>JAFMHE010000148.1 GCA_017854675.1 Paracoccaceae bacterium
CATCGCCGGATACTTCCAACTTCAGCCCCGGCGCTGCAAACGCGCCCAATGATTGTCCCGCAGACCCCGTCAGCTTCACGGTCAGATGATCGGGCTGCAAAGAATTGCGCATCCCGAATTTCTTGACGATATGACTGCTGACGCGCGTGCCCACGGTCCGGTGCGTGTTCTGCACCGCATAGGACAGTTGCATCTTTTCGCCATCCTCAAGGAACCGTGCCGCATCACGCACAATCTGCGCATCCAGCGTATCAGGCACCACATTGCGTGGCTTGTCGCGGTCATAAACGTTTTCGTGCGCGCCATCGACCGTGATCAACAGCGGGTTCAGGTCCAGATCATCCAAGTGTGCCGACCCTCGGCTGACCTGCGTCAACAGGTCCGCACGCCCGATCACATCGCCCAAGGATTTCGCGCCAATCGACGCCAAAATCTCGCGCACTTCGGTCGCATAGAACGTGATCAGGTTCACGACTTTGTCGGCGTTGCCGGTGAACTTTTCACGCAATGCCTCGTCTTGCGTACACACGCCCACGGGGCAGGTGTTCGACTGACACTGACGCACCATGATACAACCCATCGCGATCAAGGCCGCCGTGCCGATCCCGTATTCCTCGGCCCCCAGCATCGCCGCCATGACAATGTCGCGGCCCGTGCGCAAACCACCATCGGTGCGCAGGGTCACACGGTCGCGCAGGTTGTTCATCGACAACACCTGATGCGCTTCGGTCAGGCCCATTTCCCACGGCAGGCCTGCATATTTGATCGAGGTCGCAGGCGACGCACCCGTGCCACCATTGTGACCCGAAATCAGGATGATATCTGCCTTGGCCTTGGCCACACCGGCGGCAATCGTGCCAACACCGGACGAGGCGACCAGTTTCACAGTCACCTTACAACGCGGGTTGATCTGCTTGAGGTCATAGATCAGCTGCGCAAGGTCTTCGATGGAATAGATGTCGTGGTGCGGCGGTGGCGAAATCAACGTCACGCCTTTGGTCGAATGACGCAGACGCGCAATCAGGTCCGTGACCTTCATCCCCGGCAACTGCCCACCCTCACCGGGCTTGGCACCCTGCGCGACCTTGATCTCCAACTCTTCGCATTGGTTCAGGTACTCGGCTGTCACGCCAAACCGCCCCGACGCCACCTGCTTGATCTTGGCGCTTGGATTATCGCCATTCGGCTCAGGCACAAAATGCGCCGGATCTTCGCCGCCCTCACCGCTGTCCGACTTTGCGCCAATCCGGTTCATCGCCACGTTCAGCGTCTTGTGCGCCTCGGGCGACAACGCGCCCAAAGACATCCCCGGCGTCACAAACCGTTTGCGGATCGACGTGATGCTCTCGACTTCTTCCAAGCCAATCGGTTCACCCAGCGGTTTGATCTCTAGCAGATCGCGCAGATGGATCGGCGGATTGCTCTGCATCTTTTTCGAATACTGCTGCCACATCTGATAGGACGCTTTGTTGCACGCCATCTGTAGCATATGCATCGACGACGCTTCCCACGCATGTGTCTCACCGGATGTCCGCGCCTTGTAGAAACCGCCAATCGGCAGCACCACGCCATCGCCCTGCCAGCCTTTCAAATGCACTTCTTCCACTTTGCGCTGGATGCCCGTCACGCCAATGCCGGAAATTCGGCTGGTCATGCCGGGGAAAAATTCCGCGCACATCGCGCGGCTCAACCCCACCGCCTCAAAGTTCAGACCGCCACGATAGCTGGAAATCACCGAAATACCCATCTTGGCCATGATCTTCAAAAGACCCTGATCAATCGCTGTCCGGTAACGGCCCACGGCCTCGGTCAAGGACACATCCAACAGCCCACGCTCAATCCGGTCAGCCAGAGAATCCTCTGCCAGATAGGCGTTCACCACGGTCGCACCACAGCCGATCAGCACCGCAAAATAATGCGGGTCCACACATTCCGCGGACCGTACATTCAACGATGTAAACGTCCGCAGCCCTTTGCGCGTCAAATGCGAATGCACCGCAGATGTCGCCAAAATCATCGGCATCGCAACACGGCCTTCACCGCTCATCTGGTCGGTCAGCACGATGTGCCCCGCACCCGAACGCACAGCATCTTCCGCCTCGGCCCTGATCCGCGCCAACCCTTCGTTCAGGTTGTTACCACCCGCCACGAACGTACAATCAATCGTTACCACATCCGCATTGAAATGCTCAAACAACGCCTCGAACTGCGCATTACCCACGAACGGGCTGTCCAGCACCAAAATCTCGGTCTGGGATGAATCCTCGTCCAGCACGTTCTTCAAGTTGCCAAACCGCGTTTTCAGGCTCATCACTCGGAATTCGCGCAAGCTATCAATCGGCGGGTTCGTCACCTGACTGAAATTCTGCCGGAAAAAATGGCTCAACGGACGGTACTGCTTGGACAAGACAGCCGACGGCGTATCATCGCCCATCGACGCCAGCGTTTCCTTGGCATCTTCGGCCATCGGCGCCAAAATCTGCTCAAGCTCCTCAATCGAATAGCCCGCCGCCACCTGACGCCGCCGCAACTCATTCCCGCTGAACATCGCCTTTTCCGTGACACCGGCCAGCGGCTCGTCCAGTTCGACAATCTTGCCGACCCATTCGCCGAACGGCAACGCCGCAGCCAGCTTGTCCTTGATCCGTTTGTCGGTGAACAGCTTGCCCTTTTTCATATCCACGGCAATCATCTGCCCGGGACCCAGCGCCCCTTTGCGCACCACATTCGCCTCGTCCAGCGGCACCATCCCGGCCTCGGACCCCGCGATCAGCATACCATCTGCCGTCACGACATAGCGCATCGGGCGCAGCCCTGACCGGTCCAGACCCGCACACACCCAACGCCCATCAGTCATCGCCAATGCCGCCGGACCATCCCAAGGTTCCATCACAGAGTTGCAATACGAATACATGTCCTGCCACGCCTGCGGCAATTCCACCGTCTGCTTGGACCAGCTTTCCGGCACCAGCATCGTCTTGGCCATCGGCGCAGAACGCCCCGCGCGCACCAAAACCTCAAACACAGAATCCAGCGCCGCAGAATCCGATGATCCCGCCGCAACGATCGGTTTAATGTCCTCGGCCATGTCCCCGAACGCACCGGACGCCATGCGAATCTCGTGCGACTTCATCCAGTTCAGGTTGCCTTTCAGCGTGTTGATCTCACCGTTGTGCGCCAGCATGCGGAACGGCTGCGCCAACCACCACTGCGGGAAGGTGTTCGTGGAATACCGCTGGTGATAAATCGCGAACGACGATTCAAACCGCGCGTCCATCAGGTCGGGATAGAACTCTGCGACCTGCTCTGCCAACATCATGCCCTTGTAGATGATCGACCGGCACGACATCGACGCGATATACATCTGCGGCACCTGTGCGGCAATCGCCGCTTTCTCGATCCGGCGGCGGATCACATACAACTCCCGCTCGAACGTCTCTTCATCCACACCCTTGGAATTCGAGATCAGGATTTGCTCGATCTCGGGGCGGGTTGCATTGGCTTTTTCGCCCAGACAATCAATCTTTACCGGCACATGACGCCAGCCATAGATATAATAGCCCATGCGCAGAACTTCGGTCTCTACAATCGTCCGGCAGGTCTCTTGCGCGCCAAAGTTGGTGCGCGGCAGAAACACTTGGCCCACCGCGATCATCTCGTCCTGACGCGGTTTGTGCCCGGTGCGACGTACCTGATCATAGAAAAACGGCACCGGAATTTGCACATGGATACCCGCGCCATCGCCGGTCTTGCCATCCGCGTCCACCGCACCCCGGTGCCAGATCGCTTTCAGCGCCTTGATACCGTTCTCAACCACCCGGCGCGACTTGGTCCCGTCGATGTTCACGACCAGACCCACACCACAGGATGAATGCTCTTCCTCGGGGCTATACAAACCCGTTTCGGCCATCACTGCCCGCTTGGCTTCTTCACGGGCAACCCACGCATCATCATACTTGGTCATCGGGCATCTCCTTCAACAAAATTGTTCTTTGCCTCATACTCTGCGCGGGTCTTGCGGCGGTGATGGCCTGCAAGGGGCGCATAGTTCGGCGCTCGGTCTGTATAAATTTCTGACAGCAGCACAAAGCTGCTCGCTTCTGGAAAGAGCCCCGGAAAAAGCTCGATCTCCGTCTCTGCCTCATCGGTGCCGCGCAACCAGATGTGGCTGCCGCAAGTCGTGCAAAATGCCCGCTCGGAAAACGACGACGACGCATGCACAGTCACTGGACCGCGCACTGTAACGGCATCCCTTGCCGCGACAAAGCCACCGAACAACATGCCGTTCCAGCGCTGGCACATCAGGCAATGACAAGCGCCAACTGCGGCGATGTAATCCCCATCGACATCAATCACCACGTCACCACACAAGCACCGACCCTGCATCTGTCCTGTCCGCCGAAACGGCGCAACGATGTCTTCGCGTGTTACATCCTCACCCATCGGCCCCTCCCGAAAACAGTGCAATTGTCTCCTGGCTCGTCAGCTTTTTCTGATCACCAGCCAGCGCATAACCCTGCGGACACTTGTCCACAAAAAACTCCAACTTCAGCGGCGCACCGCCGGCATTCTGGAACAAACCCGCAGACAGGTTTCGCGCGCCGTCATGTACCGTCCCATACCAAAGCGTCGATCCACAGGTCGGGCAAAACCCCCGCTCGGCCCATTCGGACGACCGGTAGCTTTGTGTCGGCCCCTCGACCACAATGCTGTCAGGATCCGCCGCAATAGAGAAAAACGCGCCTGATGTATGCTGTCGACACATGTCACAGTGACAGGCCCGCAGCATGGGTTTCGATAGGGCGGCCTGCACCTGAACCGCCCCACACAGACACTGACCTTTGATCTCTTCAGGCATTGTTAACTTCCACTTCATGCCGCGGCAGGACTGCTGACCCATTCATCATTCATTCACATTTCTCATGCGGACCAGCGTATGCACGCCATCTGTACGCCCGGTGTACGTCGTGTGACTTTTTACGCTTTGTTAACCTACTCGGCTGCAATCGCAGCAGAAGCGTTCATTTTCTCCAAAATCGCCTCCGCACAATCGCGCCCGTCCTTGATGGCCCAGACCACCAATGATGCGCCCCGCACGATGTCACCCACCGCGTAAACGCCGTCCATTTCTGTGGCACCCGTCACATAATCAGCCTTGACCGTGCCCCAACGGTTCACCGGCAAATCGGCCTCACCCCAAAGCGTCGGCAGGTCCTCGGCCTCAAATCCCAGCGCCATGATCACCAGATCGGCGTCCTCGACATAATCGGCGCCCTCGATCACTTCGGGTGCCTGACGCCCCGTCACATCGGGTGCGCCCAGACGCATTTTTTGCACCATCACACCGGTCACCGGATCACCGACAAATCCCTTGGGCGCGGTCAGCCATTCAAACTGCACGCCCTCTTCCTCGGCGTTCTGCACCTCGCGCTGGCTGCCCGGCATGTTGGCGCGGTCACGGCGATACAGACACTTTACCGATGTCGCGCCCTGACGGATGGATGTGCGCACACAATCCATCGCCGTGTCACCGCCACCGATGACGACAACGCGCTTGCCTTGCGCGTTCAGCCGTCCGTTGTCGAATTCTTCTACCGCATCACCAAAGCTTTTGCGGTTGCTCGCTGTCAGGAAATCAATCGCCCGCTCAAGGCCCTTGCCACCGACACCGGGTGCCTCGATTTCCCTTGTTTTATAGACACCTGTGGCAATGATCACCGCGTCATGCTTGGCCCGAATATCGGCAAAGCTGATGGTGACACCCACATCGCAATTCAACTCAAAGTTCACCCCGCCTTGTGCCAACTGGTCGTTGCGGCGCATCACGATGTCTTTCTCCAGCTTGAAGCCGGGAATGCCATAGGTCAGCAACCCGCCCGCGCGGTCATAGCGGTCATAGATCGTGACTTGTACACCCTGACGCCGCAGCACATCTGCCGCCGCCAACCCACCGGGGCCAGCGCCAATGATGCCAACGCTCTCGGTGCGCTCAGCGTGCGGTTTGATCGGCTGCACCCAGCCTTTTTCCCACGCGGTATCGGTGATGTATTTCTCGACCGAGCCGATGGTTACGGTGCCATGACCCGAGGATTCAATCACACAGTTTCCCTCACACAACCGGTCCTGCGGGCAAATGCGGCCGCAAATCTCGGGGAAGGTGTTGGTCATCTGGCTGATTTCATAAGCCTCTTTCAACCGCCCTTCAGCGGTCAAACGCAGCCAGTCGGGGATGTTGTTGTGCAGCGGGCAATGGGTCTGGCAATACGGCACGCCACATTGGCTGCACCGGCTGGATTGCTCCTTGGCTTTTGCATCAGCGTACTCTGCGTAAATCTCGTGGAAATCAGTCCGCCGTAGATTAGGGGGCCGCTTCTCCGGCATATCCCGCTCAACGCTCACAAATTTCAGCATCTGTTGCCCAGCCATGATCCGCAATCTCCCTCAGATATCAGAGACTTTGAATATAGGACCGCTTTCAATAAGAAAAGACAGCAATGCTGACCTTTTAATGCAGTTCTGACCCAAAAAGACAGTTCAAGGCATAAAATTAGCTAAATTTAGATCCGATCCGGACCTAAATATCAAAGTCCCGCAGACAAAGCCACCACAGCGACCGACCCGACGATGATTCGCCACCATCCAAACAGCGCATAACCATGCTTGCTGACATAGCCCAACAGCCACTTCACAACCAGCACGGCAGACAGGAACGCAAACACAAACCCGACGGCGATTTCACCCAATGCTGAGGCATCCAGCACATCGCGATTCTTGTACAGATCATAGGCAAACGCGCCCGCCATCGTGGGCATCGACAAGAAAAACGAAAACTCTGCCGCTGCCCGTTTGCTGGCCCCCAACAAAAGCGCGCCAACGATAGTGGACCCTGATCTGGATGTGCCGGGGATCATCGCAAGACATTGAATAAATCCGATTTTCAAGGCCATCGACAGGGGGAACGCCATGGCGTCATCATGTCGGGGTTCAGGGGCAAACCGTTCCACCACCAGCAGGATAACACCACCGATGATCAACATCACGGCAATCAGCATGGGCGTTTCAAACAGGACGGTCTTGATAAAATCATGGGCCAGAACGCCGATGAAAACCGCCGGCAAAAACGCAATCAATATTGACCAGATGAACCGCCGCGCCTTTGGATCATGCGGCGCCGCCGCGAACACCATCCACAGCCGCGCGGCATAGATCGTCAGGATCGCAAGCACCGCACCAAGCTGAATGACAACTTCAAAGGTGTTTCCCGCGCTCTCGAACCCCAGAAAATGACCCGCCAACAAAAGATGACCGGTTGAGGATACAGGTATAAATTCGGTCAGCCCTTCGAGCAGCCCAAGGAAGGCCGCAACCAGCGTCGTGGACTGATCCATCAGCTATTCCGCAGGTTCTGCGCACTGTCCTTGATCGCGTCATATTGGCCAGAAGGCCGGAACCGCCACAGGTAGTCAGGCAGGATCGACGCCATCGACACCGGCTTTATCCCCAGATCCGCGAACCCTTTTGCATCCTCGGCAACGACATTGTCTTTGCTCAGATTCTTGACCTGATCGCGCGTCAACACACCGTTGGAAATCAGACCAAAAGTCACCGCCTGCAACATATCAAATCCGAACGCCATCAAACGCGCAATCCAGCGCGGTATGTTCAGGATCAAGCGCCTCCGGTGGATCACCGCCAGCATACGCTGCATCAAACCGCGAAAGCTCAGCTTTTCAGGGCCGCCAAGCTCGTAAACCCCGGCTGCCGCCTTGCCTGTCACGGCCATTTCCGCGGCATGCGCCACATCATCGACATAAACCGGCTGGAACATCGTATCGCCACCAACAACGGGCAAAATCGGGCTCATCCGCGCCATACCTGCAAAGCGGTTAAAGAAGTCATCCTCTGGCCCGAACACAATCGACGGCCGCAAAATAACGGCATCCGGCATATGTCTCAGCACACCCGCCTCGCCGTCACCTTTGCTACTGGCGTAATCGCTGTCAGCGTTCATATCCGCGCCAATGGCAGACACATGGATCATTCGCGCGACGCCATTTTCTGCCGCCAGCCGCGCGATGCGTTCCGCGCCTTCGGCCTGCACAGAATCAAATTTGTTCTTGCCCGCCTCAACCAGAATGCCGACGCAATTCACCACCGCGTCCGCACCCATCATCGCGGCATTCACCGATGCATCATCACGAATGTTGCACAAAACCGGCTCAACCTGACCGACAACGCCGTAGGGCCGCACGAACATGGCCTCATTGGGACGCCGCACAGCAACGCGCACGCGCCAGCCTGCCTTGGCCATCCGGCGGGCGATATAACGGCCGACAAAGCCCGATCCGCCATAAATAGTCACCAATTTAGCCATGCGTGATCCTCCGTGCGTGCGTAAGACTTTACCGCAGATGTACGCCCCACGCGAACCGTGGACAAGCAACAATTGGTCGGTGGGCCAAACTCCACCAGCCTGAACTTGCAAATACCGTCAAATTGCAATTGACACCGCCCCATGCGCCCCTTAGATCGGCGCAACGTGACCTGCCCAGGTGGCGGAATGGTAGACGCGCTAGCTTCAGGTGCTAGTACTGGCAACGGTGTGGAGGTTCGAGTCCTCTCCTGGGCACCAC
>JAFMHE010000149.1 GCA_017854675.1 Paracoccaceae bacterium
TGCCAGCCCTATGATCGACGTCGCAGACGCCGCGCGGACCCTCGCTGTTGCGGAGAATATTGAAGCACAACTTAGAGCCTAAACCATATAATAGACCCACATTAAAGGACACATATCATGACCAAACCAGCAATCGGATTTATCGGCCTCGGCCTCATGGGCGGCGCAATGGTTGGCCGTCTTCAGGACCTCGACTATCCGTTGACCGTCCTTGGCAACCGCGACCGCACCTATCTGGACAAGGCCATCGCACGCGGTGCAACAGAAGCACCAAACGCCAAGGCAGTGGCCGAAGCCAGCGACATCGTCATGCTGTGCATGGGCACCTCTGATCACGTTGAAGCCCGCATGCGCGGCGACGATGGCGTCATCGCGGGCCTGCGCCCCGGCGCGGTGGTGATCGACTTTGGCACTTCCCTGCCCGGCTCATCGCGTACATTGGCCAAAGAAATCGCAGCCGCCGGCGGCACCTTCCTCGACGCGCCTTTGGGCCGCACGCCGCAACATGCGGTCGACGGTTTGCTGAACATCATGGCATCCGGCGACAAGGCCGCCTTTGACAAGGTCGAACCGGTGCTCAAGGACTTGGGCGAAAACGTCTTTCACCTCGGTGATATCGGCTCTGGCCACACCATCAAACTGATCAACAACTTCTTTGGCATGACCGTCGCCAACGCCATGGCCGAAGCCTTTGCCATGGCCGACGTCGCAGGCGTCGACCGCGCCGAATTGCACAAAGTCATGGCCGCAGGCCCCCTGCATTCGGGCATGATGGATTTCGTCAAAGCCTACGGTGTTGACAAAGACCCGACCGCCATCGCATTCGCCATCAAGAACGCCGCCAAGGACGTCGGTTACTATGCGAAAATGGCCGAAGACGCCGGCGTCGACAGCCTGATGAGCAAAGGCACCCTGACCGCATTGTCAGAAGCCCGCGACAATGGCCAAGCCGAAGACATGGTCGGCCAGATGGTCGATTACTACGTCAAACGGTTCGCGAAATAACCAATGGCCGTCACCGCCCAAGCCAACGCTGATCTGCCCCGCCTCGGCATCTTGATGATGCTGGGCGCGTGGCTGCTGTTTTCCATGGTGGACACCGGCGCGAAATGGCTGGCGGTGGCGGGCATCGGCGCGTTCCAATTGGCGTTCATGCGCTACGCCGGTCATTTCATCATTTCGATCGCCATGATCGCACGCGGCGGGATCACAGCAGACCGTTTCAAAACTGACCACCTCTGGGCAGTGGTCAGCCGCTCTGTCCTGTTGATTTCAGCCACTTTGTGCAACTTTTACGCCCTGCGCTTCCTGCCGCTGACGGTCGTCTCTGCCATCGTCTTTTCCAGCCCGGTGATCGTCTGTTTCCTGTCAATCTACCTGCTAAAAGAACGCGTCGGTCCCTGGCGGTGGGGTGCTATCATCCTTGGTTTCATCGGTGTGCTGATCGTGGTACGCCCATTTGGCAACGCCTTCCACCCGGCGGTCCTGTTGATCGTCTACAACGCCACCGCGCTGGCGTTCTATTCGCTGATGACACGCAAACTGTCCGGCATCGTAGCGGTTGAAACCATGCAGTTCTATATGGGCCTTGTCGGCACGTTTCTGTTGCTGCCCTTTGCCCTGTGGACATGGGTGCCACCGGAATCCTCGCTGGGCGTGGCGGTCCTGATCTCGCTTGGCGTTCTTGGCTGGGGTGGCCACCAACTGTTGACCAATGCACACCGTTTTGGCACCGCCAATCAGCTCATGCCCTTCACCTATTCCTTCCTGATCTATGTGACGATCTGGGGTTATCTGCTGTTCGGCACAGTGCCTGATTTCTGGACCATCGCGGGTGCTGCCGTCATCATGTGCGCGGGTCTTATCATCTGGAAAAGAGAACAAGCATGACCCGCATTGCCTGCATCGGTGAGGCCATGATCGAACTGTCGCTTGTGGACGACGACGCCCAGGTCGGCGTTGCCGGTGACACGCTGAACACCGCGATCTACCTGCACCGCAGCGCCCCGGATATGCAGGTTGATTACCTGACCTGTCTTGGTGATGATCCTTTCTCTGCCCGCATCCGCAGCTTTATCGCAGCCCAAGGGGTCGGCACCCGCGCCATCCGCGAAATTGTCGGCGCTTCCCCCGGTCTTTACGCCATCACAACCACCCCAGAGGGCGAGCGCAGCTTTACCTATTGGCGCGAGACCGCCGCCGCACGCCAGCTTTTTGCCGACCATGATTTCAGCGTCTTGGCGGATTATGATGCGGTCTATATCTCTGGCATTTCAATGGCGATCCTGCCCCATAATGTGCGGCTTGCCTTGATCGCCTACCTTGAAACTGCGCCCTTGCAGGTGATCTACGACAGCAACTACCGCCCGCGCTTGTGGAAAAACGTTGATCATGCCCGCAGTATTACCAGCGCGATGTGGACCCGGGCTGACATCGCACTGCCGTCGATAGATGACGAGATGCTGCTTTTTGATGAAACCGCCAGTGCCGTCACCGCCCGTTTCCAGATGCACAGCGGCCAAGGTGCGCTGAAACGCGGATCCGAAGGCCCGATCTCCATCGGCACGTCCGCCCCACAAAGCTATCCCGCAGCGCCCAAGGTTATCGACACCACCGCCGCCGGTGACAGCTTTAACGGCGGTTATCTTGCCGCGCTCCTGTCGGGACAAACCCAAGCACAGGCGTTGATGGCAGGTCACACATTAGCCGCCAAAGTCGTGCAACATCGCGGCGCCATCATCCCCGAATAAGCGGTGCCAGATCAGCCGCCAATGGCCATCAGAATTCTTCCTACGCCGTAACACACTTTAGGACCACTTTGCCCCCTGCCCTGCGCGGTCTTGGCCACACAATCCACATATCCGAATGCACATCCGTTCATCGGATGCACAGGCCGGTGGGAAAAACCGCGCGGCGTTATGGTTGCGTGCTGATCAGCGAAATGTGTCGCGGTGCCCCGTCTGGCGTTGGCATCTCTGCATCTACCGCCGTGGCAAGCTTTGTGGCGAAATGTGTCTCTATATAACGCGAAACAAAGCCATTGGGCGCGCGCAATGTCAGCGTATGATCGCCGCAAGTCTCCTGCACCAGCTTGGCAAACCAGCTCTCGAATATGGCGGGGTGCTCGGCCTTCAACCGCCGCCGCACCGCACCCCATGTGCCCGCAGGCGTTTCCGCCACCAACGCAGGCTTTGGCGCTGGCGTCTGGAAATTCACCTGCACCACCGTGCGTGCGCCCGACATCTCCAACATGCGATCCTCAAAATCCGGACCGACCGCCGCCCAAACGGGTTGCGACATCTCGTAAATGCGGCGGTAGTTCAGCCGGTAGGCCCCTACCCTGCCCCGCACACCGGGTCTAACACAGGTCAAAACGCCCATTTCCAACAACCGCTTCATCTCGCGCTTGACCGTGCGGTCATTCACCGCCCAAAGCCGCGCAAGCTCTGCATGGCCAATGCTCACCTCTTCTACGCGCCAATTGTACCGCGCCGTGATCAGCGCCGTCAGCCGCATCAGGCTGGTCTGTGTTGTTGGATGTCCATGCAGCCCTGCGACGCTGAGTGCGGTCAGCAAATCATACTTCAACGCACCCGCACGGGGGCCGACGTGTTTTATCTGTTCCACTGCTGCCCTGCTTTGTATGCTGAAAAGGTTCAGCCTGCCTCGATCATCAATCCCGCGACCAAACCTGCATTGGGTTCGATTCTGTTGATGCTCTTATCTGAGGTGAGTTCCCGTAATTTGTCAACGAGTATCAAAGAACGGGATTTGGTCTTTTATACTGAAATTCAAAGATATTTGAGGTTTAATGGTGAGGGGTGACACCAGTGCTGTCACCATATCTGGTCTTTGATGTCACCATATCAGACCCTGACGTTGCTTTGCGATCCCAGATTTTGTGCCGCTGCCTCTCAATTTCCTGCTCTTGGGTCGAATCACATCAAATACGCGATAATGCAAAGTTGCAATTTGCGAAAATGGTCAAATCCCGTTATTCAAGACCTGAGGCTATAAAACAAGAGTATAAACATGCGTGATCATTCCGACCTGCAAGCCATGAACGACCGCTCCCTGACGCAACAGGCCGCAGTGCGAAAGGCAACCTTTTCCCCTGGAGAGGTCAAGGCGCTGCGCCCCTTCTCTATCTGGGAAATCAGTCAGTTCATGTTTGATGTGCCCGCCGACACCCTGCGCCGCAAACTGGCCGACGACCCATCCCTGCCCCAAGGCGAGACCGAAGATGATGGCCGCCAGCGCTGGTTCTCGCTTGCGGAGATAAACGAGTTGCGCCGCCGTGTGAAATTGCGCGGCAAGAAGTTGGCCCCCGAGCGCCCGAAGGGCCGTGCGATGCGGGTGGCGGTCAGTAACTTCAAGGGCGGCGTCGGCAAAACTGTCGTGGCGCAACATCTGGCGAACGCCGCCGCCCTTGATGGCTACCGTGTGCTTTGCATCGACTTTGACCCGCAGGCGACGCTGACCCATTCGATGGGCCTGAACGACGTCAAAGAGGGCAATACCGTCTGGGGCATCATGTGCCGCGATCTGTGTCGCGAGGCGGACCGGATCATGTCGACCTACGACGATCCCGATGATTGCCCCTACCCCGCCGCTGATGAACTGCCCGATGACGTGCAAAGCATCGGAGCGCAGCGCATTCAGGATTTCATCCAACCCACCTGTTGGCCCACGATCGACATCATCCCCTCTTGCGCCAATGCCGCATTCGTCGAATTTGCCAGTGCGCAATATCGCGGTTTGCACAAGGCGTGGACGTTCTTTGGCTGCGTCGCGCGCTACTTGGATGAATTGCCTGACGACCAATACGATCTGATCATTTTCGACTGCCCGCCTGCCATCGGCTACCAATCCCTGAACGCGGCCTTTGCCGCTGACATCCTCTATGTCCCCTCCGGCCCCGGCTATTGGGAATACGACAGCACCACCTCCTATCTCGGCCAACTTGGTGACGCGATGGAGGATATCTCTGACGGGTTTGCCACCCTCGCTGCTGACGCCGGTATCAGCTTGCCCAAACAGTTCCTTGACGTGCGACTGCTGATGACCCGGTTTGAGGCGAACAACCCGCTACACAGTGCGATGATGGACGCATTCCGTAACGTTTTCGGCGCAGATGTATGCGCCCATCCGATTGAAATGACCCGCGCGGTTGAACAATCGGGGCGCTTTCAGATGAGCGTCTATGAACAGGACTACCGCCAGATGACCCGCGAAACCTGGAAACGTGCGCGCCAGAGTTTTGACCGGGCTTACGGCGAGTTCAAGGAAACCTTGCTGACCGCATGGCGTGAAAACGCCGCGAAAAAGGAGCAGTGATATGAGCAACAAAAACAAGTTCGGATTTGCCCCCGTAGAGACAGACACACCGACGCAACGCAACCGCAGTGTCGGCCCGATGGGTGCCGCGATCCGCGACACCGCAGAAAGCCTGACCGAGAGCACCGAGGCCAAAGTAGAGCAGCGCCGCCAGAACGCCGAGGATGCAAAAACCTACCGCTCTGCGCAGGCTGACGGGCTGGTGTTGTCGCGCGTGTCTTTGAGCGAGGTGCACATTGACGATCTGCCCCGCGACCGGATGGAATTGGAAGCCGTTGCCGCCGCCGACGAGATGGAAGAGCTGAAATCATCCATTCGCGCGCGCGGCCAGAAGGAGCCGGTTGAACTGTATGAAGGGGCCGATGGCCGCTTGCAGATCAAGAAAGGCTGGCGGCGGTTCACAGCGCTTTCCCAGTTGTTTGCCGAGACGCAGGATGACGCATTCGCCACGATCATCGCGCGCGTTGAACGTTCAGAGGAACGCCGCCTGAGCCGGTACATCGACATGGTCGAAGAGAACGTCGTGCGCGAGGATCTGACCTTTGCCGAAATGGCGCAGGTCGCGATCACTGCCGCCGATGATCTGGGCGTAGATGAACGCGATCCGCAGGCTTTGGTCGGGGTGCTTTATGCAGCGCTGCACAAGGTCAAGAAGTCTTACATTCGCAGTTTCGTCAGCCTGCTGATGTATTTGGGCGGTGATCTGCAATGGCCAAAATCCGTGCCGCGCAATGTCGGCGTTGACGCGGCGCGGCGGTTGAAAGCAGAGGAGGGTGCCGCGACAGATTTGAAACAGCGGTTGCGTGCGGCCGCAACACCAGATGCGCAGAATGAAGTGCTGCGGTCTTTTGTGGCAGCGCCATCTGCCGCACCAAAGAAGCCGGTGAAGGCACCCAAGCAAAAGTTTGAATTCCACGTAGGCGACACAAAGATTACAGCGCGCCAAGGGGAGTGCCGGATCGTGTCTGGCGTAGATTATGCGTCGGTTCCAAAGCGACAACTAGAGCAAGCGATTAAAGCATTTGAAGAGATTTTGCGCAGTGAGGCAGGCCCTCGTGTGCGCGATCTGTAGGTCGCCATGGTTACCCATGGGTAACCGGTGTCGGGACAAGTTAGGGGTTACCCATGGGTAACCCCTGTTTCATTTGGGGTACCTCCCTCAAGCGTATAATCATTCAAGTAATTGATAAAAAACACTATTGTTGAACCTCTTGTGAGGTTTTCTGATTGCGGTTACCAATTTGGAACCCAACGAAAGTGTCCTTATGACCCCCGCAACCGATACAACAATCCAATCTGTCACCGCCCAGCTCTTTCAGGTGCCCTTGGCCGAGGTGCTGACCGATGCAAAGCACGGCGATCATACGCATTTCGAATTGATCACTGTTACCATCCGCCTGAACGACGGGTCTGAGGGCACAGGATACACCTATACCGGCGGCAAAGGCGGGCGCGCGATTTTGGCGATGGTCGATTATGATCTTGCGCCCTTTATCACCGGACAGAATTCCACAGACGTCGAGGCGCTGTATGATGCGATGCAGTGGCACGTGCATTATGTGGCGCGTGGCGGTATCGCGTCTTTTGCGATCTCTGCGGTGGATATTGCGCTGTGGGATTTGCGCGGCAAACGCGAGGGCAGGGCGCTTTGGCAGATGGCGGGCGGTGCGTCGAATACCTGTGGTGCGTATTGCGGCGGGATTGATCTGAACTTTTCGCTGCCCAAATTGATCCGCCAGACCGAAGGGTATCTGGCGCGCGGTTTTGATGGCGTAAAGATCAAGATCGGACAACCTGAATTGGCCGATGACGTCGCGCGGATCAAGGCGATCCGTGATGTAATCGGACCGGACGCGGCCTTTATGGTGGATGCGAATTATTCTATGTCAGTGCCGCAGGCCATCACGGCGGCGCGCGCGTTTGAACCATTTGATCTGCTGTGGTTCGAAGAGCCGACGATCCCCGACAATTACAAAGGCTATGGAGAGATCGCCGCCGCCACGGGCATGCCGCTGGCGATGGGGGAAAACCTGCATACCATCCACGAATTTGAATACGCGTTTGCCGATGCGGGGCTGTCCTACATTCAGCCCGACGCCTCCAACTGCGGGGGCATTACCGGTTGGCTGCAAGTGGCGGCGCTGGCCCGCGAACACGGGCTGCCGGTGTGTAGTCACGGGATGCAGGAACTGCACGTCAGCCTTGTGGCGGGGCAATCCAATGCGGGCCTGATCGAGGTGCATAGTTTCCCGATTGATGAATATACCACGCGGCCTTTGGTCGTTGAAAACGCGCGCGTTGTCGCGCCAGATGATCCGGGTATCGGGGTCACGTTTGACTGGGACAAGCTGCGGCGCGCGCATGCGTCCATGGGATGACGGGCGTAACTTTGGATGGGATGTGAATACCTTGATGTGTTTTGCCCTGCGTTGACCTAAGTTGACGTCAAACAGCGGGGAGCATTGGGCGTGAAAGTTGACTATCTGATTTGTGGGGCAGGGGCGACGGGTCTGTCGTTTCTGGATGTGATCCTAAGCGAGACAGACGCAACCGTTGCAATCGTGGACCGCCGCGATGCACCGGGCGGACATTGGAACGACGCCTATTCATTTGTGAGGCTGCACCAGTCGTCGTCGTTCTACGGCGTGAACTCGCGGCCCATGAACAGGCCGCGCACTGCCGCCGACAATGTTGACGCCGGGACGTTTGAATTGGCGTCTAAATCCGAAGTGCTGCACTATTTTCATGACTTAATGGAAAACACTTATTTGCCCACTGGCAGGGTGACATATCTGCCCATGTCAGAGGTCGTGGGCGCAGGGCGTGTGCGGTCCTTGATCAGCGGTAAAGAGACCGAGATCGAAATTACGAAAAAGTTTGTTAACACTGGCACCCTCAGCGATCTGGCAAGCATTCCGGCCCTGCACAAGCGACCCTTTGCGGTAGCTGACGGTGTGGTTTGCGTGCCGCCGAACGATCTGCCGCGTCATGCGCCGGATCATGAAGCCTATACCGTCATCGGGGCCGGCAAAACCGCGATGGATGCGGTGGTCTGGCTGCTGCGTCAGGGTGCGGATGCAGATCAGATTTCTTGGGTAAAGCCATCGGATTATTGGCTGTTCAACCGTGACAACATCTTGAACCACCCGTCGCATTTCATGACGACGATGAGGTCATTCCAAGGGGAGCTGGAAGCGCTGGCAACCAGTGCCACGATTGATGAATTTTGTGCCAAGATGGAAAAGATCGGAATCTGGCATCGGACCGACGCCGAT
>JAFMHE010000150.1 GCA_017854675.1 Paracoccaceae bacterium
CGGAGCGCAAGAATGCCGACATCTCGAAGGTGCGCCATGCCATGATGCCGATCAGCAGGCATTGCTCTGCTGTCAGATCCGCGTCCGGCAGCAGGGTCAGGCGGTTCACTTCGGCTTCCATGATCATGCCACTGGCGTAATCGGTAATCTCGGCCACAACCTCGTCTTGCCAGTCGAAACTGTCATCCAGACTGCTGTCGGATTTATGGGTCCAGACAGCGGACCCGTTGGGGCCAAGCAGGCGGGTTTCCAAACGCAAGCGGTCGCCGCGTGCGCGCAGAGCAGGCGTGAGGGTATATCCCTGCGATGGGGGGAGGGCGTCTTGTGTGGTTTGCAGCCAGTTGATGCTGCTGAACCGCCCGTTCAGGTCGGCGGTGATCGCATGGGCCAGTTCTTCGATCTCGGGGCGGGGGTCGGTAAAGGCGGTGCGGGTGATGGTCAGTGCGGGAAAGCTGGTTTTGATCTGCGGGTCGATGCGGTCCGCACGCGTTCCCAGACCATTTGGGTCGCGCGCCCAGACGGTGACGGGGCGGGTGATGTTTTTGAGCGTGCGCTGGCCTGCGGCCTCGAACAAGGGCGACAGCGTGCCGTCGAGGCCGGAATAGACGGTGTCGGATATCATGATGCCACCGGTCGGGGCGATGCCTTCGAGGCGGGCGGCGATGTTGATGCCTTCGCCGTAGACATCATGTTCGTCGCGGGTGATATCACCGATGTGAATGCCCATGCGCAGGGTAAGGTTCCCGTGGGTTTGCAGCCGGTCTTGTACCAGCACGGCGGCGTTCACGGCGGCCACGGCGCTTGAGAATTCCACCAGCCAACCGTCGCCCATGCTTTTGACGATTGTGCCGCTGTGATCGGCGAAAACGGGGCCAAAGACCTCTGCGCGCAAGGATTGCAGGCCTGCCACGGTCGCGGCCTCATCGCGGGCCATCATGCTGGTATAGCCGACCACGTCCGCCGCAAGAATGGCTGCCAGTTTTCGCGTCATCAGATGCCTCCCGCGTCTTGCATGGGTAAACAATAGTCGCCAAGTGCGGCGGTTGCCATAGCGTTCAGGGGTCGCAAGAGTGCCTGTTTTTGGCGCAACACTGCAAGTGCGGGTCATCACGCATTGATACTCCTGTCGGTGGCTGTCTTTATGACAGGCAGACCATGAGGGGATTTGGCGATGCGGTTTTCAGCGCTGCGCGTTTTGCGCGAAGGATTGACCGGGAACAAGGGGTGGACGCCGCATTGGCGCGATCCCCAGCCCAAGGCCGAATATGATGCAATCATCATTGGCGGCGGCGGGCACGGGCTGTCGACTGCGTATTATCTGGCCAAAGAGCACGGATTGACCAATGTGGCGGTGCTGGAAAAAGGCTATATCGGCGGCGGAAATGTCGGGCGGAATACCACGATTGTGCGGGCGAATTATGGATTGCCGGGCAATTCGGAGTTTTATTCGCATTCGTTGAAGCTGTGGGAGGGTCTGGAAGAAGACCTGAATTACAACGTCATGCATTCGCAGCGCGGGCAGTTGATGTTGTGTCATTCAGACGGCCAGCGCGATGCCTTTGCGCGGCGTGGCAACCAGATGATTGCCCAAGGCGATGATGCGGAGTTGCTGGACCGCGAGGGTGTGCGGCGGTTGGTGCCTTATCTGGATTTCGACAATACGCGGTTCCCGATTTATGGCGGTTTGATGCATGCGCGGGGCGGCACCGCGCGCCATGATGCGGTGGCGTGGGGCTATGCGCGCGGGGCGGACCAGCGCGGCGTGGATTTGATCCAGCAGTGTGAAGTCACTGGAATTGATATCGAGAACGGTGTCGTGAAGGGTGTGCAGACCACGCGTGGGGCGATCCGGGCGAAGAAAGTGGGGGTGGTCGTCGCTGGACGTTCCTCTCAGGTTGCGGCGATGGCGGGGATGCGGTTGCCGATCGAGAGCCATGTGTTGCAGGCGTTTGTGACCGAAGGGTTAAAGCCGGTGATTGATCATGTGATCAGTTTCGGCATGGGGCATTTTTATATCAGCCAGTCCGACAAGGGCGGGTTGGTGTTTGGCGGGGATCTGGATTTTTACAGCTCTTATGCGTCGCGGGGGAACCTGCCGATGGCAGAGCACGTGATGGAGGCGGGCATGACCCTGATGCCGATGATCGGCAAGGCCAAGGTTTTGCGGTCATGGGGC
This sequence comes from Paracoccaceae bacterium, assembly GCA_017854675.1. GTDB lineage: Bacteria > Pseudomonadota > Alphaproteobacteria > Rhodobacterales > Rhodobacteraceae > Sulfitobacter. The sequence goes on from JAFMHE010000150.1 coordinate 2,177, forward strand.
GGTATTATGGACATGACGCCCGATGGATCGCCGATCATAGACAAGACGGAGACCGAAGGTTTGTTCCTTAACTGCGGCTGGTGTTACGGCGGGTTCAAGGCGGTGCCGGGGTCGGGCAATTCCTTTGCGCATCTGATGGCGACGGGAAACCATCATGCGCCTGCGGCCAAGTATCGGTTGGACCGGTTCCGGACGGGTGTGGATTTGATGGATGAAGAGGCGACAGGGTCTCAACACAACCTGCATTGAGGGGTGAGAGTGCGGGTTTGAGTTTATTTGGAAAATTGAAGCAGGGGGTTTGTGCCTTGCCGGGAGATAGGCTGTGAGAATTGACTGTCCATTGTGTGGTGCGCGGGATCGGCGCGAGTTTTATTATCAGGGGGCGGCGGTGGCGTTGAACCGACCTGCACCGGATGCGGGCGTTGAAGCGTGGGATGACTATGTGCATCTGCGCGACAACCCAGCCGGAGAGACGCGGGATTTGTGGCACCACGAGGCGGGCTGCGGCGCGTGGTTGGTGGTGACGCGCGATACGGTTTCGCACGCGGTGTCCCGCGTTGAATTGGCGACAGATGTGAAGGGGGCGATGGCGTGAGGGTTGCTGGCAAGGGATTGGTGAATCGCGACAAATCGGTGACGTTTCGATTTGATGGGGTCAGCTATACGGGATTTGAAGGAGACACAGTCGCCTCAGCTTTGTTGGCGAATGGGATCACCCTGATGGGGCGGTCGTTCAAGTATCACCGGCCACGCGGCGTATTGACGGCGGGCAGCGAGGAGCCGAATGCAATGGTCACGGTGGGTGAGGGTGCAGGAGCCGAGCCGAATGTCCGCGCGACGGTGCAGGAGATTTACGAGGGGCTGATGGTCCGGTCACAGAACGCCTGGCCCAGCTTGGATTTTGATGTGATGGCGGTGAATGATCTGGCCGCACCGTTTCTGGGGGCAGGATTTTATTACAAGACCTTCATGTGGCCCAAGCGGTTTTGGGAGGCGATTTACGAGCCGGTTATTCGCAAGGCTGCTGGTTTGGGGGCGTTGTCAGGCAAACACAATGAAGACACTTACGAGAAGGCGTTTGCGTTTTGTGATCTGCTGGTAATTGGCGCGGGACCTGCGGGGTTGATGGCGGCGTTGGCGGCAGGGCGCGCGGGTGTTGACGTGATCTTGTGTGATGAAGACATGCAAGTTGGCGGGCGTTTGTTGGCGGAAAGTGGTGCTGTTGGGCATCTGTCCGGGGCGGACTGGGCTGCATCGGTTATGGCGGAGCTGGAGGCGATGGCGAACGTGCGGGTGATGACGCGCACGACTGTGACGGGGGCGTATGACGGCGGCACGTTCGGGGCGCTGGAACGGGTCAATCAACATACTGGCAAGCGCGGCGGTGGAGCGCCGCTTGAGTGTTTCTGGCGAATTGCGGCGAAACGGTCGGTGTTGGCGGCAGGCGCTTTGGAGCGGCCCATCGCGTTCCAGAACAATGACCGGCCCGGTGTGATGACGGCAGGTGCCGTGCGGGCCTATCTGAACCGTTGGGGGGTGAGCCCCGGTGAGAAGGTTACTGTTTTCGGCAACAATGATGACGCGCACCGGACCGCGCTGGATCTGGCGGCGGCGGGTGTGCATGTGGCTGCGTTGATCGACAGCCGCCAAGGGATCACCGTCGAGGCTGCGTCGTTTCCGGTGATTGTGGGTGCGCAGGTTTGTAATGCCGCGGGGCGTAAGGCGCTGGAGAGCGTCACGGTGCGCACGAGCGCGGGGGAGCAGTCCATTCAGACGGATTGTCTGGCGGTGTCGGGGGGATGGAACCCGACGGTGCATCTGACCTGTCATATGAACGGGCGGCCCACGTGGCGTGAGGATATTCAGGCGTTTGTGCCAACGGCGGGCAGCATCCCGGATATGGCGGTTGCGGGGGCCTGCGACGGGGTGTTTTCGACGCTTGGTTGTTTGAAAGATGGTCTGCGCGCGGGCCAAGAGGCGGCTGAGGCGCTGGGCAAGCGTGTGGTGGCGGTGGATCTGCCGGTAGCGGACGATGCGGCCTATGCGTTGGAGCCGTTGTGGGCTGTGGCGGGTAAGGGGCGTGCGTGGCTGGATTTCCAGAACGACGTGTCGGTGAAGGACATCAAGCAGGCAGCGGTCGAGAACTTCCGCTCGGTCGAGCACATGAAGCGCTATACGACGCAAGGTATGGCGACCGATCAGGGGAAAAATTCCAACGTCATGGCGTTGGCTGTTCTGGCCGATGCGACAGGGCGCGGGATCCCGGAGACAGGGACCACGACGTTCCGCCCGCCTTACGGGCCGGTCGCGATTGCGGCGATGGGGGCAGGCGCGCAGGGGCATGGATTTGCGCCAGAGCGGTTCACCACATCGCACAAGCGGTCGGTGGAAAGGGGCGCGCCGATGATCGAGGCGGGGTTGTGGTATAGGCCCAGCTATTTCCCCAAGGCGGGTGAGACGACTTGGCGGCAGTCGTGTGACCGGGAGGTCGGCTATGTGCGCAAGGCCGTGGGCGTGTGTGACGTGTCGACATTGGGCAAGATTGATATTCAGGGACCGGATGCGGCGGAGTTGTTAGACTTTGTTTACACAAATCTGTTTTCTACGTTGCAGGTCGGACGTGTGCGGTATGGGCTGATGTTGCGCGAGGATGGCACGGTGATGGATGACGGAACCTGCGCGCGGTTGGGGGAGACGCATTATGTGATGACCACAACGACGGCAGCGGCAGGTGCGGTGATGCGGCATCTGGAGTTTGTGACGCAGTGTTTGCATCCTGAGTGGCAGGTGGCGTTTACCTCTGTGACGGAGCAATGGGCGCAGTTTGCGGTTGCAGGCCCCAAAGCGCGCGAATTGCTGAACGGGGTGCTGGCGCAGCCGGTTGATGGCGAGAGTTTTCCGTTTATGGGCTGTGGTCCGGTTGAGGTTGCGGGCGTCCAGGGGCGCTTGTTCCGCATCTCGTTCTCGGGGGAGCATGCCTATGAGGTGGCGGTGCCATCGCGGTACGGGGCGAGCCTGTTTGATCTGTTGCTGGAACACGCCGAGAGGATGGGCGGCGGTGCCTACGGGATGGAAGCGCTGAATGTATTGCGGATCGAGAAGGGATTTATCACCCATGCGGAGATCGATGGGCGCAGGACCGCATTTGATATCGGGGCGGCGCGGATGATTTCGGCCAAGAAGGATTGTGTCGGCAAGACGATGGCGGCGCGTGCGGGTCTGATGGATGAGATGCGGCCGCAGATGGTGGGGATCAAGCCCGTGGATGCGGCGGCAGTGCTTTCGGCGGGGGCGCATTTGTATGAATGCGGCGCTGCACAGGTAAACGGAAACGGGTTGGGGCATGTGACATCCGTTGGATATTCGCCGGATCTGGGGTTGCAGATCGGCATTGCGTTTGTGGCCAGGGGCGCGGCACGGCACGGTGATGTGGTGCGTTTTGTCGATGCGGTCAGGGGGCTGGAGACGGATGTCGAGGTCTGTGCGCCGGTGTTTGTTGACCCCGAAGGAGGGCGTGTGCGTGGGTGAATTGAAAGCAGTGAGTGCCTGTGCGGGGCTGGTGCCTGTGTGCATCGGATCGGTGACGGTTGATGGGATGGATTTGGAATGCATGACCTCATTGTCGCCTTTTGGCGACGCGTTGGCATTGGATGGCGCATTGAAGAAGGCGCATGGGGTTGGATGGCCGCAAGCGGGCCAAGCGCTGGGCGATGCGACTGTGCGGGTGATCTGGTTCGGGCGTAACGAGGCGGTGTTGATCGGGCCTGAGGCAGATCAGGGGTTAGGTGATGTAGCGGCGGTTGTTGATCTATCGGACGCCTGGGCGGCGGTCAGTGTCGAGGGTGCCGGCACGGTGGATGTGCTGGCGCGGTTGGTGCCGGTGGACTTGCGTGCCGCAGCCTTTGGAGAGGGGCAGACCGTGCGCACGCAGTTGGGGCATCTGGGGGCGTCGATCACCAAGCTGGGGCCTGAGCGGTTTATGATCCTTGTTTTCCGGTCGATGGCCGCCACATTGATACATGATCTGAAACAGGCCATGGCGGGCGTTGCATCCCGCGGGTAAGCCTGTGGGTGGCTCAAAGGGAGTGATTTGATGATTCTGAGAACTTTGGTGATTGCATCGGTGCTGGTCTCTGCAGGGGCGGTACAAGCACAGAGCAAGAAAGAGATTGATTGCGGGCATCAAGCGTCCGTGGTGGCGGCGATCCAGCAGGCGCGGATTGACCGGGTCGCGGAGCGTGATGTGGCGGCGCATGTTGCGGACAAAGCGGTTTGGCCCGAGAATTACAACGGGGCGATCCCGATTATGGCGCCTTGGGTCTACGAGATGAAGATGCGTGATGTGCGATCGCAGGACTTGCCTGCGGCGTGGCAAGAGATGTGTCTGCAGCAATAGCCGGGTGAGGCAAGGGTGGAAGGGGGCGCTGCCCCCATCGGCCTGAAGGCCGCTTCCCCCGGAGGTTTATTTGGAAAATTGAAGAGGATTGGTGCGCTGGACTTTGGTCCTGTGGGCCAGATATAGTGCGATATGAGCCTGCCACCCGGATTTTTGGATGAGTTGCGCACCCGGTCCAGTCTGAGCGCTGTGGTCGGGCGCAAGGTCGTGTGGGACCCGCGCAAATCCAATCAGGGCAAGGGCGACATGTGGGCACCATGCCCGTTTCATCAGGAAAAATCCGCCAGTTTTCATGTCGATGACCGCAAGGGATTTTATTATTGCTTTGGCTGTCATGCCAAGGGGGATGCGATTTCTTTTGTGCGTGAGACCGAGAATGTAGGTTTTATGGAGGCGGTGGAGATTTTGGCACGTGAGGCGGGAATGCCCGTGCCAAAACGTGATCCTCAGGCGCAGGAAAAGGCCGACAAGCGCACGGAGCTTGCGGATGTGATGGAGTTGGCGGTGCGCTGGTTTCGTTTGCAGCTGAAGACCGGAGCGGCGGCGGAGGCACGTAGTTATCTGGAGCGGCGGGGACTGGATGAGACAGCATTGAAGCGCTGGGAGATCGGGTTTGCGCCGGACGCTTGGCAGGGTTTGTGGGATGCTTTGAAGGGTAAGGATATACCCGATGAGCTGATTTTGGGGGCCGGGTTGGCCAAGCCCTCGACCAAGGGCGGCAAGCCCTATGACACGTTTCGGGGGCGGATTATGTTCCCGATCCGGGATGCGCGCGGACGGGCGATTGCGTTCGGGGGGCGTGCGATGGACCCCAGCGACGGGGCGAAATACCTTAATTCACCCGAGACGGAATTGTTCGACAAGGGTCGGTCGCTTTATAATGTGAAAGAGGCGCGGACGGCGGCGGGCAAGGGGCAGAGCCTTTTGGTGGCCGAAGGGTATATGGATGTGATTGCCTTGCAGCAGGCGGGGTTCGAGGCCGCCGTGGCACCCTTGGGCACAGCAATAACCGAGAACCAGTTGCAGATGTTGTGGCGGATTGATCCCGAGCCGATCATCACCTTGGACGGGGATACGGCAGGGCAACGGGCGGCACTGCGGTTGATTGATCTGGCGCTGCCCTTGCTGGAGGCGGGGCGGTCGCTGCGCTTTGCCATGATGCCGGACGGGCAAGACCCCGATGATGTGTTAAAGGCGTCCGGGGCGGCGGCGTTTCAAAGGTTGGTTGAGGGGGCAGTGCCGATGGTGCGCCTCTTGTGGCAGCGCGAAATCGAAGGGCGTGTGTTCGACAGCCCCGAGCGCAAGGCGGCGCTGGATAAAGCGCTGCGTGAAAAGATATTTTTGATCAAAGATCCGTCTATTCGCAGTCATTATGGCCAAGAGATCAAGGACTTGCGGTGGAAGTTGTTCCGCCCGCAAAGCAAGCCGCAGCGGACGGGGCAGCGCAATGGCGGTGGCAAGTGGCAGGCCGCGCCACAAGGACCGACGCCGACTGCGAAATCGTCGATGCTGGCGACGGGCGATGACCTGCGTACCACCGATCATTTGCGTGAAGCGGTGATCCTGGCGGGCTTTGTCCGGTGCCCGGAAGTTATTGAACAATTCGAGAGCGGGTTGGAGAGCATGGCGTGCCGTGATCGCGATCACGCGGTCATGCGCGACGTGATGCTAAGGCACGCGGGCGCGGACCCCGAGGTGTTACGCGAAAAGATTTGTAGCGCACTGGGGCCGGATGCGCTTGAAAATCTACTGGCGCAGCGCCACGTTGCGCTTATGCGGTGGGTGCGCGGCGCGGCGGATGCGAATGTCGTGCGTTTGGTTGTCGCTGAGGAATTGGCCAAATTGGAGGCGGTGCGGGGTCTGGACGCGGAGATCGCCGAAGCGGTCGAGGACTTGAGCGGCGTTGTAGACGAAGGGCTGACATGGCGTCTGTCACAAGCTGCGCGCACCGTGATTGACGTCTACA
>JAFMHE010000151.1:0-1175 GCA_017854675.1 Paracoccaceae bacterium
AGGCTCTCGATCGCGGCAATGCGGGTCGCCGGATCAGGTGCGAAACTTGCCGACAGGAAATTCGCCAGTTGTACTTTGCGCGCCTTCAGCGCTGCGTCCGGTTCGCCCTCGATGGAGGCTATCAGCGGGGCAAGCTGTGCCGCTTCAGGCTCTCGTGCAATGGACGCAACGGCATTTTCGCGCCGCGCCAAGTCTGGATCAGCGAGTTGAAATTGCACCAAGGCGGTGCCGATCAACCGTCTGACGCCGCCATTCGGCCTGATTTGTGTAAAGCCGGATTTGGGTGCAGCACTTTCGGCGCCGCTGTCGATGTCTGTCAGGGTCAATGTGTCGCCGTTTTCTAGGGCAAAATAGAATGCCCCGTCTGCGCGCTGCCAGACATTCCGGTCTGACCATTCTTCCAGAAACACAGACACCGTCGGCAAACCCGATGCTACCAAATCATCCAATGCAACGCTTACCGAATTGCGTAAGGGGCTGGCGATTTCATCTGCGTGGGTTTGGAGAAGGTCTTGCAGGTTTTGCGCTTGCGCAGCAGCTACAGTGCCAAAACAAAGCGCAATGGCGAGGATCAGGCGACGCATAAGGGGAGGGCTTTCATTCAAAGCAGGCAGGCAAGGCAGTCGGGGCCGCGAACAAACGCGGCCCCGCAAAGGTGCTTAGTAGTTTGAGGTCAACTGAACGCAAGTCTTGGTCTCGGTGTTGTACATGCCACAACCGAGGTCTTTCCAATCCGAGGTCAGAACTGCAGATGCAGGCAGGAAGTCTGTCCATGCATCACCCGGCACTTCGGATGTCTGGGAAATGATGTCAAACTGACCGTCAGCGGTGATTTCACCGATCAGGACAGGTTTGGACAGGTGGTGGTTTGGCAACATAACGGCTGTGCCGCCTGTGAGGTTCGGGAATTCCTGGCCGTACATCGCGGTACGCACTGCATCAACGTCCGTTGTGCCCGCAGCAGTGACCGCATTCACCCACATGTTGAAGCCGATGTAATGCGCCTCCATCGGGTCGTTTGTTACGCGGTCTTCACCGGCAAATGCTTTCCATGCTGCGATGAATTCGGCGTTGGCGGGCGTGTCTGCGGACTGAAAGTAGTTCCACGCCGCGAGGTGACCAACAAGGTTGGATGTGTCCAGACCCGAGAGTTCTTCTTCACCGACAGAAAAGGC
>JAFMHE010000151.1:1410-8520 GCA_017854675.1 Paracoccaceae bacterium
GTTGTGCGCGGATAGACATAGTCGGTGCCCAACAGCGCGAATTTCTCAACGCCCAGTTCCTCAAGGAAATAATCCACCGCAGGAATGGCTTGCTGGTTTGGCGCGGCACCGGTGTAGAATACGTTTCTGGAGCTTTCTTCGCCCTCATATTGGACGGGGTAGAACATCAGACCGTTCAGTTCTTCCAGCACGGGCAGCGCGGATTTGCGCGATACGCTGGTCCAGGAACCAAAGATGACGTCCACTTCTGAAACGGTCAAAAGCTCACGCGCTTTTTCAGCAAAAAGCGGCCAGTCAGACGCTGGATCAACAACCACCGCTTCGATCTGGCAGCCCAACAACCCGCCAGCGGCGTTTTGCTTGTCCACCAGCATCAGCATGGTGTCTTTCAACGTGGTCTCAGAAATCGCCATCGTGCCCGAAAGCGAATGCAGCACGCCGATCTTGATCGGATCGGCGCATTCAGCAGCAGCCAGTGTCGTGCTGCCCAAAAGTGCGGCGGTAATAAGAAAAGGGAGTTTCAGCGTCATAGGTCATACAATCCTGTTGTCGCTGCGGGTGTATTGACCGGCACGTATCGCACCTTTCAACGGCAGCCTGAGCCGTGTACTCAGAAACCCGCAACAGTGATGTTGTAGCCGCGTGAGGGGAGCAATCTGCCAGGATGGCCCTTTGCGCGGCGTTTCCGTCCGATGTGGACGTGTCTGACTAAGGAATGTTTGGTGGATTCGGTCCAGAGTTTGCCCTGATCGTTTCCCAGGGCGCAGGTCGATGCTCAAATCATGGTCGGTTAATTCTGCAACTGCACAATAAATATGCGGCGGGAAAAGCGGCCCAATCCGCCCCCGCAGGGGATCAACGATCGCCGATGGCATTCAGCAAAAACCGGACGCCTTAAACTGGTGTTAGTTTCGGGCCGCAGTCACCCAAGCGACCAAGGTGGCACGTGCATCGGCATCCATCGCAATGGCATTGGGCGGCGGCATGGCATGGCTGACACCCGCCTGCAAATATATCTGGCCCGCATGGCGCGCGACATCGCTTCTGGTTTCCAGCATGACGCCTTTGGGCGCCCAGCGTATCCCGTCCCAAACAGGGTCGCGCGCATGACACATCGAACAATTGCCCATCACGGTGTCATATGCATCTTCGAACCCCGCAGCAGAGACATAGCGCTGTTCATATGCCGTCAGCGGGCGCGCCTCGGCCTCCTCATAGGTGTCGCCGCCGTGCATTGTCGACAGCCATGCGATGAAGATCATCAGCAATACCGTCACCGCCCACGTCCAATGCGGACCGGCCCCCGTGGCATGCAGCGTATTGAAATAGTGCCGGATCGTGACGCCGGTCAAGAAAATCAGGCTTGCGATAATCCAACTGTATTCAGTGCCAAACGACAGCGGATAGTGGTTCGACAGCATCAAGAAGATCACCGGCAACGTCAGGTAGTTGTTGTGGGTCGACCGCAGCTTGGCGATCTTGCCGTATTTTGCATCAGGCGTGCGCCCGGCCTTGAGGTCGGCGACCACAATCCGCTGGTTCGGCATGATGATGAAAAACACATTCGCGGTCATAATCGTCGCGGTGAACGCGCCCAGATGAAGTAATGCGGCACGTCCCGTGAATATCTCGTTATAGCCCCAAGACATCACCACCAGCAGCGCGAACAACAGCAGCATCAGCAGCGTTGGCGCCTCACCCAGCTTGGATTTGCACATGAAATCATAGGCGATCCAGCCGATGGTCAGCGACCCCGCCGAGATCAGAATTCCTTGCCAAAGCGCCAAGTCCGCCTTGGTCGGATCGAGCAGGAACAATTCACCTCCGACCCAATAGACGATCATCAGCAGCGCCGCGCCCGACACCCAAGTGATATAGCTTTGCCATTTGTGCCAGATCAGGTGTTCTGGCATGTTTTCGGGGGCGACCATGTATTTTTGGATATGGTAAAAACCGCCGCCATGGACCTGCCATTCTTCGCCCGACACGCCTGCGGGTGCATTCGCGGCCTTGCGCAGGCCCAGATCAAGGGCGATGAAAAAGAACGACGCGCCTATCCATGCCATTGCCGTGACGACGTGCAGCCAACGCACCGCAAATGCGATCCAGTCCCACGTGATTGCCAAATCATACATCGCAAAACCCCAACGTCCAAACTTGCAGGCAGACTATGCCAAAGATCATTCTTCTGATATTGTCAAAAATACCAAGCAGCATCAAATATTTCAGAACAATGTCCTACCTAGATAATGTCCGCACCTTTGTCCGCGTCTATGAATTAGGCAGCATGTCCGCCGCTGGGCGCGATTTGCGCATTTCGCCCGCGGTCACATCATCGCGCATTTCGCAGCTTGAACAACACCTCAGCGTGCGCCTGTTCCAACGTACCACGCGCAGCCTGACACCGACAGAGCAAGGCAAAGCATTCTACGGCGGCGCCAGCGAGATTCTGGACGCGGTCGAGAACGCCGAGGCGCAGGTCGTTAACATCACCGACAACCCCAAAGGCGCGCTCTATGTGGCGGGGCCTTTGGGCGTCGGTCGCCGCTTGATCGCGCCCCTCGTACCCGGATTTCTGGCGCAATACCCGGAGGTAACGCTGCGGTTGCGGCTGACAGACCGCAAGGTCGACCTGACCACCGAAGGTCTGGATCTTGCGTTTTTTCTAGGCCAGCCCGAGGACAGCAACCTGCGTATGCGCAAAATCGCGGATGTCGCCCGTGTATTATGCGCCAGTCCAGACTACGTCGCGGCGCGCGGCAATCCGGCTGATGGGCAGGCGCTGTTGGCGCAGGGTCACGAATGCCTCAACCTGCGCTTTCCCGGCGCGACCGAATTTCAATGGCGGCTGATCACGCCGGACGGGCCCAAGCGGTTTCGCGTCACCGGCCGCTACGAATCTGACGATGGTGATGTGCTGACCGACTGGGCGCTGGGCGGACATGGCATTGTGATGAAGCCGATCTTTGAAGTTGGTGCACATATCGAGGCGGGGCGTCTGGTGCCTGTCGCGGTCAACACGCCGCCCGAGCCGATACAGATGGCATGCCTGTTTACCCACCGGCGGGGGCAGGACCCCAAGACGCGGCTGTTCATGGATTACGTGATCTCGCGTATTTCGGATGCGGTCAGCGCGCCGTCAACTGCCCCGGTAGGTGGAGTAACCGAAGGGCGATAGCAGCAGCGGCACATGGTAGTGCGACGCTTCTGACACGCCGAAACGGATCGGGATCGCGTCCAGAAAGCGGGGGTCTTCGGGCGGGGTGCCGATTGCATCCAGATAGGCGCCTGCGTGGAAAACCAACTCGTATACCCCGGTCTCGAATTGATCGGCGGGCAGGATCTGTTCGTCCGTGCGCCCGTCTGCGTTGGTGACAAGCGTCTTGATCAATGCGCGCGCCTCATCTGTGATGCGAAAAAGCTCAATCTTTAGGCCATGCGCCGGGCATCCGCGCGCCGTATCCAGCACATGTGTGGTCAAATATCCGGTCATGGGTTTTGCTCCTGTTGATTTAATGCTGGTGTATAGAGACATCGCGCAGGGGTCATCAAATCTTGCACACAAGAGGCTCTTTCGTGTTTTTTTTGAAAAACGGGGTGATTGTTTTGAAATACAAGCATGCGACTGAGGAGGGCCAGCAATGACAACCTATCCCCGTGATATGACTGGGCATGGCCCGACCCCACTTGCCGCCGATTGGCCGGGCGGGGCCAAGATCGCTGTGCAGATTGTCCTGAATTATGAAGAGGGTGGCGAAAACAACGTCCTCCACGGTGATGCCGCATCAGAGGCGTTCTTGTCCGAGATTACAGGTGCTGCCCCGTGGCCCGGCCAACGCCACTGGAACATGGAATCGATTTACGAATACGGCGCGCGCGCAGGGTTTTGGCGCGTCCACCGGATGCTGCGCGACCTGCCCATCACTGTTTACGGCGTAGCCACCGCATTGGCCCGCGCGCCTGAACAGGTCGCTGCGATGAAAGCGGCGGCATGGGAAATCGCCAGTCATGGCCTGAAATGGGTTGAACATAAGGACATGCCTGAGGACGAAGAGCGGGTCCAGATGGCCGAAGCCGTGCGCTTGCACACGGAGGTCGTCGGCACGCCGCCGCAGGGGTGGTACACGGGTCGGTGTTCCAACAACACCGTGCGGTTGGCTGCTGAGACGGGGCAGTTTGACTATGTTGCGGACAGCTACGCCGATGATCTGCCCTATTGGATGCGCTTTGGGACACGTGATCAGTTGATCGTGCCCTACACGATGGATTGCAATGATATGCGCTTTGCCATTCAGGCGGGGTTTACCAATGGCGCGCAGTTTGAAAGCTACCTCAAAGACAGTTTCGATGTGCTTTATGCCGAAGGGCAGGCGGGCGCGCCCAAAGTGTTGTCCATCGGGTTGCATTGCCGGTTGATCGGGCGTCCGGGCCGTGCTGCCGGGTTGCAAAGGGTGATCGAACACATGCAAGCGCATGAGGGTGTATGGTTCGCCACCCGCCTGCAAATCGCGGAGCATTGGGCCAAAACACATCCGCCCGTCGCGGGGGTGCAGCCGTCACAGATGGACCGCGACACGTTTGTCGCCGCTTTTGGTGGTATTTTTGAGCACAGTCCATGGATCGCACAAGGCGCATTCGCGCTGGAAAAAGGGCCGACGCATGACACGGCCATCGGGGTGCACAGCCTGCTGGCGCGGGTGTTTCGCAGTGCGGACGAAGATGCGCGGCTGGGCGTTCTGAACGCGCACCCTGATCTGGCGGGCAAACTGGCGGCGGCCAAACGGCTGACGGCGGAATCCACAGCCGAGCAGGCTTCGGTCGGGTTGGACGCGTTGACAGATGCCGAGCGCGCGCGCTTTGTCGAACTGAATGGTGCCTATACGGCCAAGTTCGGCTTTCCCTTCATCATCGCGGTGCGCGACAACACCAAGGCCTCCATCATGGCGGCGTTTCACCGGCGCATCGACAATGACCACAACACGGAGTTTGCGGAAGCCTGCAAGCAGGTCGAACGTATCGCCGAATTACGCCTGATCGAGAAATTCAGCACATGAGCCGCCGCATCCGGATTGAGCCGCTGACAGTTGCGGCGTTCGCCCCGTTCGGGGATGTGCTGGATGCCGCAGGCGCGCCCGATAAGATCATAAATCAGGGCAAATGCGGGCGGTATCATGACCGCGCGTGTCTGGATTTTACAGATGGCCGCGCGGGTATCAGCATTTTTCAAGGTGAGGCACGGACATTGCCCCTGACCCTTGATCTGCTGGAGCGGCATCCGCAGGGCAGTCAGGCGTTTGTGCCGATGTCCGCCGATCCGTTTCTGGTGGTTGTGGCCCAAGATGACGCGGGCCAACCCGCACGCCCCCGCGCCTTTGTCACCGCACCGGGTCAAGCGATCAACTTTTACCGCGGCACGTGGCACGGCGTGCTGACCCCGCTGTCCGCACCGGGCCTGTTCGCAGTGATCGACCGCATTGGCGCAGGTGACAACCTGCAAGAACACGTCTTTGACGACCCCTACATCATTGAAGAATAACCATCGAAAACCACCCCGCAAGAGGGCGGTAAATCAACCAAAAGGGACATGACCATGACAGACACTTCTATCGGGACGCCGGAACAGCTGCGCGATCCTAATTATATGCCGGCGCTGCACCGCGCGGTTCCGCTGGGCATCCAGCACGTTCTGGCGATGTTCGTCTCGAACGTGACGCCAGCGATCATCATTGCAGGGGCTGCGGGTTTTGGTTTTGGCTCTGACGCGGGCGCGCAGGGTTTTCCTGACATGACGTATCTGATCCAGATGTCGATGTTGTTTGCGGGCATCGCGACCTTGTTTCAAACCATCGGCATGGGCCCTGTCGGCGCGCGTCTGCCCATCGTACAGGGTACATCGTTTGCGTTTATTCCGATTATGATCCCGCTGGTTGCGGGCAAAGGGGTCGAGGCGCTGCCCGCCCTTTTTGGCGGCGTTTTGATCGGCGGTCTGTTTCATATGGTCATCGGTACATTCATCGGCAAAATCCGCTTTGCGCTGCCGCCGCTGGTCACTGGCCTTGTCGTCACGATGATCGGTCTGGCGCTGGTCAAGGTCGGCATTCAATACGCGGCGGGCGGTGTGCCTGCGATCGACCAACCTGAATACGGGTCGCTCTTGAACTGGTCGGCAGCGCTGGTGGTGATCTTTGTGACCCTCGCGCTCAAGTTCTATGCCAAGGGTATGTTGGCGGTGTCTGCCGTCGTGATCGGTATCGTTGTCGGCTATTTCTATGCGATGGCGATGGGCATGGTCACGCTGGACGGGATCGCAACCAGCTGGGGCCGCGCGGCTGCAGTGTCTTTCCCGATGCCCTTCAAATACGGGTTCGAGATGAGCTTTGCCGCGATCATCGGCTTTTGCCTGATGGCGTTTGTGTCAGCGGTTGAAACGGTGGGCGATGTGTCCGGTATTACCAAAGGCGGCGCAGGACGCGAGGCGACCGAAGAAGAAATCACCGGCGCGACCTATGCGGATGGTTTGGGCACGGCGGTTGCCGGCGTCTTTGGCGGGTTCCCGAACACATCTTTCAGCCAGAACGTCGGTCTGATCGCCATGACCGGCGTGATGAGCCGCCATGTCGTGACCATCGGCGCGATCTTTTTGATCATCTGCGGTTTGATCCCCAAGGTCGGCGCTGTCATCCGCACCATCCCGATCGAAGTGCTGGGCGGCGGTGTCATCGTAATGTTCGGCATGGTTGTCGCAGCGGGCATTTCGATGCTGTCAGATGTGAACTGGAACCGTCGCAACATGGTGATCTTTGCGATTGCGCTGTCGGTGGGTCTGGGTCTGCAACTGGATCCCAAGGCGGTTCAATACCTGCCTGACACGCTGCGAATTCTGATGACGTCCGGACTGTTGCCTGCGGCGGTGATTGCGATCGTGTTGAACCTGATCTTGCCCGAAGAGCTATCAGGTGAAGCGACCGAAGAGGTTTCTGGCGGTATGAAAGGCAAAGGTAGCGGCTCAATGAAGGGTTGAGACGCCACCTTGGCAAATATAAAAGGCCCGGTCAGTGACCGGGCCTTTTTCGTATCCGATTGTCAGCGTGGTGCGCGCAGCGGCATGTG
>JAFMHE010000152.1 GCA_017854675.1 Paracoccaceae bacterium
AGAGCCCATTGTGTGAATTTGAATTTCTCGCTGCGTGCGCTCGCAGCGCGATAAATGCCGCACAAGCGAAAATTGCGATGCCGTCGTGCATCGAGAGAAACGGTCATTGGTGCAGCCCGCAGCGTGGATCAAGCAGTGTATTGTGGATCAAGCAGTGTATTTATAAGTCTCGGAGAAAGCTGCCCTACAGAAGTTCAATTTGGATGTCGGCTAGTCTCTGCGATGTTCCGACACTCGAAAGCCGCCTTTCATTCGCTGCGCAGCATCTATCAAGAATAGGTTTCTCGCGGCCAATGCGTTTTTAGAAACGCCGCTTGCCGGCGACCTCGGCCAAGCGCCATTCACTTGCACGCTATGCTCTCCTTGTCAGCGCTGTGCTGATGTCTGGGCATGGAGGGGGGATTGGAGGGCAAAACATGCCTAGAGTTCAACTTCCCGCCGTCTCCCCAAGACACAAAGCATGGAACAAGGGACGGATCATCGGTCAGAAACGACCCTTACTTCCCAAACAGGTGTGGGCCATTCGTGCCCGGCTCGAACTTGCAGGCTATCTGCGCGATCTTGCATTGTTCAACGTTGCAATCGATAGCAAGTTGCGGGGCTGTGATCTCGTCAAACTCGCCGTGGCCGATTTGGTCAAAGACGGGCGCGTTCGTGAACGCGTTTCAATTATCCAGAGTAAGACCAAGAAACCCGTTCAGTTCGAACTGACTGAAAACACGAGAGATACAGTCATTGCGTGGGTTAGATCACCTGAGATGATCGGATGCCGCTTTATGTTCCCAAGCCGTTTCCATGACCGCTCGCATATCTCAACGAGGCAGTATGGCCGACTTGTGCGAGACTGGGTGACAGCGATTGGTCTAGAACCCAGCAGATACGGAACACACTCGATGCGTCGCACCAAAGCTGCGGAGATTTACCGCAAGACAGGCAACCTTCGCGCCGTCCAACTTTTGTTAGGGCACACGAAGGTCGATAGCACTGTGCGATACTTGGGCGTTGAACTGGAAGATGCCCTTAGTATTTCTGAACGCATCGATATCTGAACGAAGTTGGCGGACGGTTGTTGCCGTTCGCCAATCCAGACCATGCCATCTTACATCCTGCATTAATCGGCCTGATAGAGCCCAGCTGACCGATGCTGCTCAACACACGAGCGGCTGCTCTTGGTGTCCATAGAAATCTCACACTCAGTGGGTTCTCATTCCATAGCGGCGTTGATGAATTCTGAAACGAGCTTCAACCGCGTACGGTCTTTCGTAGCGATAAGGGACGTGTTCCGGGCTTCAGGCATTTCTTCGATGTCAATTTCGCAAAGATTGTCTTTGATCAGGCTGCTGTTTTGCAAGAACAACGCAACGCCAATTCCCTGCAACACCGCTTCGCACATCAAAGGGAAGGTCGTCATCGTGGCCATGCGATTCAGCGATATGGTGTAGCGGTTGCAGGCTTGGTCCAGCAAGCGGCGTGTGAGCGACCCTTTCTCTGGCACAATGACCGTCTCATGTTCAAGCTCGGCCAGCGAAATCTTGACCCGCTTTGCGAATGGGTGATCGCGGCGGCAATAGATCACATAACGCGCGCTTTCTATGTGAATCTTATCCCAATGCTCATGTTCGGGCGCATCCGTGATCAAGCCGACATCCGCAAGGCGGTTGCTGATCATCGATTTGGCCGTTGTCCAATCGTACAGCCCGAAATCGACGCGGATATTGGGAAACCGACGTTGAAACCGTGCGATGATCTTCAGAGCGGGTTGCGGCGCATTTCCTATGATTTTGAGGCGGCCCTCTTTCATGGCATTGAACCCTTCGAGCCGCTCGCTCACTTCAGCGCTTAGGGCGACCATGCGGTCTGCCAGATCGTAAAAATCCTGTCCGGTTGGGGTCAGTTCCACCCCGTCGCGGCCGCGCAACAAAAGAAGCGTCCCGACACCTTTTTCGAGGTTCGCAATATGTTGCGTGATCGTGGACTGGGTGACGCCCAGCCGTGTTGCGGCGGCAGAAAAGCTCCCCTCTCGCACAACATAGGCAAAGGCTTCGAATTGATGGTGGTTGGGGCGCATGATCTTTCCTTTTTCCCCCCAACATAGCACCCATCGGTTTCACTAATATGACGACACAAAACTGTTGTGCTTACCGCCTATTGATTGGCTGTACCAAGGGGGAATCACATGTCAGATCTGCAGATCACATCTGTTACCAAGGACTTCGGTGAGACTTCCGTTTTGAAAGGGGTGACCCTTGATGTGAAGGATGGAGAGTTCATTTCATTGGTTGGGCCTTCTGGCTGCGGGAAATCGACGCTGTTACGGATCATCGCCGGGCTTGAAACGCCGACGAGCGGCAACATCTCGATCGGCGGGAAAGATGTGACACAGCTCCGTGCGGCGGATCGCAATCTGTCGATGGTGTTTCAATCCTACGCGCTTTATCCGCATTTGACAGTGGCCGAGAATATCGCAGTGCCTTTGCAGATGCGCCAAATGACGGCGCTGCAGCGGTTGCCGGTGCTCGGGACTGTGATGCCCGGTGCGCGGATACAAAAACAAGACATCGCGGAAGCGGTCCGAAATGCCGCCGAGATGCTGGAAATCGGCACCCTTCTGGACCGAAAGCCCGGGCAATTATCGGGCGGGCAGCGCCAGCGTGTTGCCTTGGGCCGCGCCCTGGTGCGCGATCCGGCGGCGTTTTTGCTGGATGAGCCACTGTCGAACCTTGATGCCAAGTTGCGTGTGCAGACCCGCGCCGAGATTGCCGAGCTGCACCGCCGCCTGAAGGCCACATTCATTTACGTCACCCACGATCAGGTCGAAGCCATGACCATGTCCGACCGTATCGCGGTGATGATGGGCGGTGAAATCCTGCAATGCGCAGCCCCCGATGTGATCTATGAAGACCCTGACGACATTCGCGTGGCCGAATTCATCGGCTCGCCCAAAATCAATATTCTGCCGGTGGAACGCAACGGCACCGAACTGACGGTTTTTGATCAGGTCTTGAGCTCTCACTTCTACGGCGACAGCCCAAAAGTCATGCAATTGGGCCTGCGGCCCGAAGCCCTGCGATTGACCCAATCTGCGCCACTTCTGACCGGACGGGTTGTGCATTTCGAAAACCTCGGGTCCGAGGTCTTTGCCCAAGTTGCCCTCGACAGCGATGGATCGCGTGTGACCTTACGGGCCATGCCGGCGCAGCGGCAGAGTTTGGGGCTGGGCGCGCAGGTCGGCCTGACATTTGATCTGAGCGCGGCCATGATTTTCGACGCCGAGGGCGCGCGATTGCGCCGCGTCGAACTTGCAGCCACCCGCGCACCTGAGGTGGCCTGACATGGCAGTCGTGGATCACAGCGTCGCAGGCATCGCTAAACCCAAACCTGACAACCGGCAGGCCCGCGCGGGCTGGGGGTTGGTCGCACCAGCCTTGACGCTGATGGCTTTGATCCTGCTGGTGCCGATCATTGTCGCTGCTGTCCTGTCTTTCACCAATTATTCATTGGGCAATCCCGGCTTCGATTGGGTCGGAGTGCAAAACTACGAGCGCTTGTTCACCCGTTCCACCTACGAAAAGATGTTTATCGCGACCTTTACCTATGTGGTCACTGTGGTCCCCATTTCGGTCGGGCTTGGCCTTGGGGCGGCCTTGCTGGTCCACTCGCTTGGCCGGATCGGGGACATCTACAAGACGATCTATTTCCTGCCGGTGATGGCCACACTGTTGGCGATGGCAATTGCATGGGAATTTATGCTGCACCCGACCATTGGCATGGTGAACCGCACGCTGGAGATGGCCTGCGGGACATGGTTTGAGGCGTTGCCTTTCTTTGCCAATGGCTGTGCCGAGGGGTTCCCACTGTGGTTGGGCGATCGC
Source organism: Paracoccaceae bacterium (assembly GCA_017854675.1). Taxonomy (GTDB): domain Bacteria; phylum Pseudomonadota; class Alphaproteobacteria; order Rhodobacterales; family Rhodobacteraceae; genus Sulfitobacter. The sequence goes on from JAFMHE010000152.1 coordinate 3,873, forward strand.
GACTACGCGATTTGGGTGGTCTGTTTCATCGGCATCTGGCAGGGGTTTGGTTTCAACATGGTGCTGTTTCTGGCCGGTCTGACGTCGGTGCACCGCGAACTCTACCACGCGGCAGAAATGGATGGGGCCCGCTCGGGCTGGGAACGGTTCCGACTGGTCACATGGCCCGCCCTTGGGCCAACCACAGTCTTTGTCGTCACCATATCTTGCATCCGCGCCTTTCAGGTCTTTGACACCATCGAGGCCTTCTGGCCGCAGGGCGGTGGGCCGAACAAATCCGCATACGTGATGATGTTCGCGATCTTCGAGAAGGGCATCCAGCAAAACCTGATCGGGATCGGCTCGGCCATCACCATGTTGTTCTTGCTGTTCGTCATGTTTCTAACCCTGATCCAGCGCTGGCTGGTCGAACGCAAGGTACACTACTGATGACCCGCGATTGGTGGAAACATATGGTGCTGATCCTTGGCACGATTATCGTGCTGGCCCCGTTCTATATGATGGTCAGCTATTCGTTCAAAAGTCCGGGCGAGATTGACCGTGGCGAAGGTGGGTTCTTTGGCCGCCAAGAGATGATGATCGACCCGCGCTGCGCCGCACTGCGCCAGCCCGATCGCGCCGATATCGAAGCCGCCCGCGCGCGGTTTGCGGGCCAAGACGACGCCAGCGTGCAGGCCTCTCTTTTGGCCGAGACCGAGGCAGATTGTTCGATGCGCCCGGTTTTGTTCAACTATTCCAAAGCTTTCACCGAAGCGCCGCTTATCCGCTATCTACTGAATGGCGTGATCGTCACCGTGTCGATCTTTCTGATCCAGATTGTTGTGGCCCTGCCTGCTGCCTACGCGCTGTCAAAGCTGAAATTCTGGGGGCGCGATGCGGTTTTCGGGTTGGTCCTGTTCTGCCTGTTAATACCGGTCCATGCCATTGCCCTGCCGCTGTATATCGGGCTGGCAAAACTTGGGCTGACCAACACATACGCCGCTCTCGTCGTGCCGTGGACAATTTCGGTCTTTGGGATCTTCCTGATGCGCCAGTTTTTTATGACTGTGCCTGACGATCTAATTGACGCGGCGCGGATGGACGGCATGTCCGAGCTGGCCATCGTTTGGCGGGTGATGTTGCCCACTGCGATCCCCGCGCTTTTGGCTTTCGCGATCTTCTCGGTGGTGGCCCATTGGAATGACTATTTCTGGCCGCGCATTGTAGTGACCGGAAACCGTGATCTGTTCACCCCACCGCTTGGCCTGCGCGAGTTCAAGGGCGATGGGGACGGGTCGTTCTTTGGCCCAATGATGGCCACGGCTACGGTCATCGTCACGCCGCTCATTGTCGCTTTCCTGCTGGCGCAGCGCCGCTTTATCGAGGGGATAACGCTGTCTGGAATGAAATAGGGTGGGATTTCTCCCACCCTACTCGTCGCCCTCACGGGCTAATCACCGGGGTCTGCCAATCGCCAAACCGTCAGCCCCAACAACCGGAGTAAATGTAATGAAATATACCGTAACTGCAATGGCGCTGGCTCTGTCTGCCACCGCCGTATTCGCCGAAGACAAGGTGACAATCGAGTTCGCCTATCCCTACAGCCACCTGTTTGATGTGACCTACGAGGCGATGATGCCTGGTTTCAAAGAAGCACACCCAAATATCGAAGTGAAATTCCGCGCGACGTATGAATCCTATGAGGACGCGACGAATACAGTTCTGCGTGAAGCGGTTGCAGGCAACTTGCCCGACGTCTCCATGCAGGGTCTAAACCGTCAGGCACCGTTGATCGACAAGGGCATCGCGCAATCGCTTGAGCCCTTCATCGCGCAAGAAGCGGATTTCGAAAAGGAAGGCTACCATCAGGCGATGCTGTCCCTGTCGACCTTCGGCGACAAAGTTTATGGTCTGCCATTCTCGATCTCTCTGCCGGTTGGCTATTACAACATGGACATCCTGCGCGCAGGCGGCATCGAAGAGCTGCCAACGACATGGGACGAGGTCATCGTGGCCTGTAAAACCATGAAACGCAACGGCATCGACAACCCGATCTTCTGGGGTTGGAACATCACCGGCAACTGGTTTGTGCAGGCCCTGTTGTGGAGCCAAGACAAGGCCATCGTCGAAGACGGCCGCGTGACCATGGACAGCCCTGAGGCGCTGGTTGCACTGGAACAAATGCAGGAGATCTTCACCGAGTGTGAGATGCAGAACCTTGAATGGAAGGCGGCACTGTCGTCCTTTTCCGCAGGTGATGTCGGCATGATGTTCTGGTCCACCTCTGCTTTGGGCGCGGTCGAGCGCAGCCAAGGTGACTTCGAACTGGTGACCGGTCCGTTCCCCGGTCTCGGAGAGACGCCAAAAGGTCTGCCCGCTGGTGGAAACGCGGCGATGCTGACATCCACTTCGGATGATCCCAAGGTGCGCGAAGCGGCCTGGACATGGCTCAAGTACATCACCTCCGGTGACGGTGCTGCCGAAGTGGCCAAGACGACCGGCTACATGCCCCCGAACAAGGCGGCAAACGAGATCATCCTCGCCGATTTCTACGAGCAGAACCCAAACAAACAAACCGCTGTAGACCAGTTGCCGCTGCTGCGCGACTGGCTGGCCTATCCGGGCGACAATGGCCTTGCGATCACGCAGGTGATCTATGACGGGATCGAACGCATCGTCACCGGCGACGCCACCGATATGAAAGAGCTGCAGGAAGAACTGGTCGAAGAAATCGCCGACCTGCTGCCAAACGGTTAAACCAATTCCGGTCGCCCTTTCCGGGGCGGCCGGATTTCTTTTCAAGAAAGGCTCAGGTCCATGAAACTTGTGCACATTTCCGACATTCACCTGACAGTCCCCGGCGAACGCATGGGCGGGTTGAACCCTCACCGGCGTTTCGCCCAAGCGATTGATGATGTGCGCGCCCAGCATGGCGATGCGACAAGGATCATCATCACGGGCGATTTGACCCACTGGGGCGAGCCTGCTGCCTATGCGACTCTCGCCGATGCGCTAACCAACGTGCCTTGCCCCGTGCGCTTGTTGATTGGAAACCACGATGACCGCGCCGCTTTTCTTAGCGCTTTTCCGGACCACCCCAAGGACCCATCCGGGTTCATCAACCACGCAGAAACCGTGGACGGTACGCGTCTGATCTACCTCGATACAACGGCCCCGCGCACCCACGCCGGCCACTTCTGCGCCGCGCGGCGCGATTGGCTTGAAGCCGAGCTGAAAGCCTGTACGCGTGCTCGGCTGTTCATGCACCACAATGCCATGCCGCTTGGACTCCCTGCCGAAGACAAGATCGCGCTTGTCCCCGAAGATCGCGCACCAATGGCAGAGCTTTTGAGCACCTATCGCGACCGTGTTGAGTATATCCATTTTGGCCATGTCCATGCACCCGTGCACGGGACGTGGTGCGGCATTCCCTTTGCCTCCGTTCGCTCCACCGGCAATCAGTCCCTGCCTGACCTGACCGAGCAAGAGCTGCTGCACGGTGCCCCTATGGCCCCGTCTTATGCCTTGATCCTTACAAGTGACAACGGCACAATCATCCATGACATTCCCTTCACGTGGGATGGGCCCGTGTTCAGCGCAGGGACCGCGTGGGATGATTGGGCCAAACCAGTGGCCGCAGAATGAAGTTCGTCCATCTCACCGACACGCATGTCATTGGCGAAGGGGAGCTTTACGGCCAAGACCCCGCCGCGCGGCTGCGTGCCGCTGTGGACTCCATAAATGCCGAACATGGCGACGCGGACTTCGTTGTCCTGACCGGTGACATGACCCATTGGGGCGACGCGGCGGCCTACGCGCGGTTTTCGCGCGAAATCAAAAATCTCAACATGCCCGTGCATCTGATGGTGGGCAATCACGACGATACAACAGCTTTTGCCGAAGCTTTCCCAGAAACACCCCGCGACGGCAACGGTTTTGTCCAAAGTGGTTTTGACACACTATTCGGCCGGTTTCTCCTGCTGGACACCAAGGACCCAGAAACCCACGCGGGTGCATATTGCACCGCGCGCCAGGCGTGGTTGGATCGCGAACTGTACCAAACCGACGGCCCAATCGTCCTGTTCATGCACCACCCGCCATTCAAGACCGGCATAGCCGCGATGGACCGGATCATGTTGCAGGATGCTCAGGCCTTCTACGATGTGATTGCGTCCCACAAGTCCCGCATCCGCCATTTGTTCTTTGGCCATGTACATCGCGCCATTTTTGGCAATTGGCGGGGCATCAGCTATTCGTGCATGCGCGGCCTGAACCACCAGGTCGCATTGGAGTTGAACGGTGCAGACGCGCGCATTGCGGCAAATTTCGAGTCTCCGGCTTACGGCGTGGTGCTGTTGAGCGACGATCAGGTTACAGTTCATTTACACGATTTTGCAGATCGCTCGGAACGGTTCTTCTTGTAAAGCGACCCTATGGCCTTCGCAGTACTGGACACCATATGCCCGAGTGATGGACTACACTGCGCTGGCCGACCATTTGCACCAAGTTAACGCTCTACATAACATGCGCCTTTTGCCTGCACGCTATGATTTGATCGTGGGTGATTGGTGCTTTATCACTTCTGGCGTCATCGCACAAAAGTAGACCGTTGGGTTCGTCCCAACAAAGGTACGAAACGCGACATAGGGGTTTTGATATCGCTTTG
>JAFMHE010000153.1 GCA_017854675.1 Paracoccaceae bacterium
TGATCTTTGATCTGGAGGATGCGGCGAAATGGGCCGCTGCCGTCAGTTCGCTTGGCGTCGATCCGCTTGGCCTGTCTGCCGCCGCCGGTCGCGCCTAAGGATCCCTTGGGGCTGCTGCGCGCCGCAGCCGGTCGTTGATAGCCACGCCCAAACCACGTTCCGGGATGCGCGTCACGGCGATGGGCCGCGCCATCGCGTCCAGTTGGTGCAGGCAGTCAAACAACCGCGCCGCGGCTTCCGTCAGATCACCGCTTGGCGATAGGTTCAGGTCACAATCTACATTGCCAAACCCCAGTAAGACCTCGTTCCCTTCAGCCTGTTCAGCGTTCAACCGCACCTGACCTGCGGGCGCATAATGCGAGGTCAATTGCCCCGGCGCGGTGATCTTTGCATCATCCGGTTGCGCCAGAGGCATCCCCAACGCGGCCTCTATCGCCTCAACAGGCAATCCGCCGGCGCGCAATAAAACGGGGGCATCCCCCGTCAGCCCGACAATTGTGCTTTCCAAGCCAACACTGCATGGCCCGTCATCAACAACGCCCGCAATCCGCCCTTCCAACCCGTTCACGACATGGGCAGCCGTCGTCGGGCTGATCCGTCCCGATGGGTTCGCAGAGGGTGCCGCAACCGGCCCGTCGAACGCTGACAGCAACGCCCGCGCGGTCGCATGTGCAGGCACGCGCAAGGCGACGCTGGGCAAGCCAGCCGTCACCAGTGACGACAACCCATGCCCGTCTGCCAAGGGCAAGACCAGCGTCAGCGGACCGGGCCAGAACGCGCTTGCCAGCACCTCTGCCAGATCGGACCATTGGCCATAGCGTTTTGCCATATCGGTATCGGCGACATGCACGATCAGCGGATTGAAACTAGGGCGTCCCTTGGCCGCATAGATCGCGGCAACTGCAGTGCCGTCACGGGCATCTGCGCCTAATCCGTAGACCGTTTCTGTCGGAAACGCGATCAGGCGACCCGCGCGCAGATGGGCTGCCGCGCATGCAATGCCTGCCGCATCCGGTGCCAGTATTTCCATGCTCTCAGCCATCGCATCCTCTCATGACGCCGCGTTCAAGTTGCCCAATGCCCTATAGCGCCGCATGTTAGCGTGTGTCAGAACCGCCCATAGCAGGCCGGTGTTACCCATGCCAAGGTTCTGTTGCCGATTTGAGGAGACCACATTTTATGCCGTTCCATGCAGCCGTCACCGAATATGACTTTATTTTTAAACATGTCGTCAACTTTGCCCAAGTGCAGAGCACCGACTTGTTCAGTGAAGCGACCGAAGATCTGACCGCCGCGATACTGGAAGAGGCGGGAAAAATGTGCACCGAAGTCATCGCCCCGCTGCAACGCCCCGGCGATCTGCACCCCGCGCGGTTGGAAAACGGCATCGTGCGCACGTCACCCGGATTTGCCGAGGGCTTCAAAGCCATCGCAGACGGCGGTTGGATCGGGATGAGCGCGCAGCCGGAGCACGGTGGTATGGGCCTGCCCATGTCCCTGACCACCGCTGTGAACGAAATGCTCAGTGGCGCGTGCCTGTCATTGCAATTGGCCCCGTTGATGAGCCAAGGCCAGATCGAGGCGCTGGAACACCACGGGTCAGATGCGATCAAGGACATATACCTGCCCAAACTGATCAGCGGCGAATGGACCGGCACGATGAACCTGACCGAACCGCAAGCAGGGTCGGACGTAGGCGCATTGCAATCCAAGGCCGAAGATAACGGCGATGGCACGTACCGCATCAGCGGTCAGAAAATCTATATTACATGGGGCGATCACGATATCGCTTCCAACGTGTGCCATCTGGTTCTGGCGCGCATTCCGGGCGCACCCGCAGGCACCAAAGGGATCAGTCTGTTTCTGGTCCCGAAATTCCTGCCCGATGCGGATGGCAATCCCGGCAAACGCAATGGTGTGAGTGTGGTTAGCCTTGAGCACAAGATGGGCCTGCACGGATCACCGACCGCTGTGATGCAATATGATGAGGCAACGGGTTGGCTTGTTGGTCCCGAACAGGGTGGCATGGCTGCGATGTTCACGATGATGAACAACGCCCGCCTTGGTGTCGGCATGCAGGGCGTCGGCGTGGCCGAGGCGGCTTACCAGCATGCGTTGGAATATGCCCGCGACCGCAAACAGGGTAAGGCAGGTCCGGACGGCAAAGGGTCGATCATCGACCACGCCGATGTGCGCCGCATGCTGCTGACGATGAAGGCCGAGATTTTTGCCGCCCGTGCGATCGGCCTTAGCTGCGCACATGCCATTGATATGACCCGCGCCACCAAAGACCCCGCATGGTCGGCGCGTGCGGCTTTGTTCACCCCGATGGCCAAGGCATTTGGCACCGATACGGGTATCGGCATGGCGGACATGGGCCTTCAGGTGCATGGCGGCATGGGCTTTATCGAGGAAACAGGTGCTGCACAATTCATCCGCGATGTGCGTGTCACAGCGATCTACGAGGGCACCAACGGTGTGCAGGCGATGGATCTGGTCGCGCGCAAGATGATGGACGGGGGCGAGGCGGCAAATCTGCTGCTGGACGAGATCGTCGTAGATGTCGAAGCCGCCCGCGAAATGTATCCGAACATGGCCGATTCGATGTGGCAGGCGACAGAAACCCTGCGCGAGGCAACGGAATGGCTGACCGGTCAGCCTGACCTGAACACGCGGTTCGCGGGCGCTGTGCCCTACTTGCGCGCTTTTGCCCGTGTGCTTGGCGGACACCTGCACCTCAGGGCTGCGATGTCCGGCAAAGGCACCCCGCGCGAGGTGCTGGCGCGGTTCTACATTCAGCGTCTGTTGCCTGAACACGCGAGCCTTTTGGCGCATGCCCAAGCAGGTGAGACAGACCTTTTCGCAATGACAGCAGATGAGTTGGCCGCATGAACGTTCAAAAAGCACCCGAAGGGCTCCGCTATCCTTGGGAAACACCGCCCGAACATGGCGCGCAGGCAATCGAAGTCGCGCCGGGCGTTTTATGGCTGCGCTTTCCGCTCCCGATGAAGCTGGACCATGTGAACGTCTATGCCTTTGACGAGGGTGACAGCTGGACCGTGATCGATACCGGTTTCGCGTCGAAAAAGTCCAAGGCGATCTGGCAAGAGGCGATGGCAGGCCCCTTGGGAGGCAAGCCTGTATCGCGCGTCATCGTCACTCACCACCACCCCGACCACATCGGTCTGGCGGGCTGGTTTCAAACCGATCACGGTGCAGAACTGGTGACGACCCGCACCGCGTGGCTGACCGCGCGCATGCTGACGCTGGACGTGCAGGAAACCTCTCCGTCCGAGACGCTCGCGTTTTACCGTCTGTGCGGCATGGACGCCGACATGCTGGCCAAACGCAGCACCGACCGCCCGTTCAATTTTGCCGATATCGTCGCCCCCTTGCCAGTGGGTTATACCCGCGTGCAACAAGGCGACACCATCCAGATTGGCGGACGCACATGGGACGTGCATATGGGCAATGGCCACGCCCCCGAACACGCGACGTTCTGGAGCCGGGATGACAATCTGGTGATCGCAGGTGACCAGATATTGTCCTCGATCAGTCCCAATGTCGGCGTCTACCCCACAGAACCCATGGCTGACCCCATCGGCGAATGGCTTGAGGCTTGTGAACGTCTGGCGCTGCTGGCGCGCCCCGATCACCTTGTTTTAGGGGGTCACAAGCTGCCTTTCACCGGTCTGCCCAAACGGATGGAGCAATTGATCGACAATCACTACGGCTGCCTCAAGCGCCTGCTGGCCTACATCGACACACCCAAATCCGCATCTGAATGCTTTGCCCCGCTTTTCAAGCGCAAGATCGGAGAGGCTGAATATGGCCTCGCGCTGGTTGAAGCGGTCGCGCATTTAAGCCACCTTTATCAAACCGGTCTTGCCACGCGCAGCTTGCGCGAGGCGGACGGGGCGTGGGTCTATAAAAATAAAGGGTAAGCGATGGACAACAAAATCATGACGTCAGCCGAAGCATTGGAAGGGGCCGCCCTGCCACGCTGTCACGAGGTTCACACCGACCCTACGCACCCCAAAGCCAGCGACCAGAAAATGCCCGCCGCAATGACGGACAAACCCGCCGCCCAGAAAAGCCCGGCACAATGGGCCTATGAACGCACAGTGCTTTACCTCAAGAATTTTGAGGAACAACTGGACGCGGATCACGAAATTGCCATGGGATTTGCCGGTGACAATTCCGGTGTGGTGAAAATCGAAGGCATGGGATATTTCGATCCTGATATCGTGACGTTCTACGGCACCGACCCTGCGGGCGGGCGCATGCAGCTGGTGCAGCACGTCAGCCAGCTTTCGGTGCTTTTTCGCGCGCTGCCCAAGCAGGTCAAGAGCGCCAAAGCAAATCGCATCGGGTTTCGCCTGTTGGAAGATCTGGAAAACGCGGCCAAGGAAACAACCTGACATCGCCAGATTTAGGGGGGCGATTGCAGGGGCATTTTGTCCGCGTGACAGGACGGAATGAATCAGGTAGTCAGCGACGAACATTTGTAAAAGGACACGACACATGGCCGATCACGAACATGGCAGCATGAACAGCGACGAACAGGAAAAGATGTTCGCCAGCTTCATGACATTCACCACGCGCTCCGTTATCGTAATTATTGCGATCTTGGTGATTATGGCGATCTTCTTCCGCTAAAGCGCGGCATCCGCATTCAGACCAGAAAGACCAGCTTGTGAAAAGTATGATTGCCGGCCTTGCAGCCGTTGCACTTTTGGCAGGCTGTGCTGCTGATACGGGCGGCGATGACACGATCGAACAGATCACAGCCGCAGCATATGATGCGCCCGGAACGTCCATCACTCTCTTTACGATGGTGAACAACCGGACTGGTGCCGGTGGCCATTCCTCACTGATGGTGAACGGATCACAGCAGGTTATTTTTGACCCTGCCGGATCGTTCCGTGACCCTCGGGTGGCAGAACGTGCGGATGTGCTTTACGGGATCACGCCGGGTTGGGTACAGGCCTATAAATCGGCCCACGCCCGCGAAAGCCACCATGTCGTCACTCAGGAAATCAACGTCACACCTGAGCAGGCCGAAAAACTATTGCGTTTGGTTCAGGCAAACGGTGCGGTGCCCGGTGCCTATTGCGCGAACGCGACCTCTGGTATTCTGGCACAGGTTGACGGGTTTACCGGGATCAAGCAGACCTTCTATCCGGTCAAACTGATGGAACAGATCGCGCTGCTGCCCGATGTGAAAACCATGAAATACTACGAAGATGACAGCGGCAACGTGTTGGATGGCGTCCGCCTGCCGCAATAATCAGCCCAGCAAATACAACAACCCATACAACGTTGCAGCCCCGGCAATGATCGCGGCCAGCACATTCTTTGTCAGCAATCCAACGGCCAGCGTCACCGCCGCCGCCGCCATGCGCGCGGGATCAGGCGTGCCGCCTGTCGCACTTGGCCACAACACTTGGGGTGCCACCAATGCGGGCAACACGGCGACCGCTGTATAGCGCAGATGCCGCAACAGCCACTCCGGCATGATGCGGTTCCCGACCAGCCCGGTGAACATGAACCGCAGGAAAAAACTGCCCAGCCCAAGGCCGATGATCACTATCCATAGGGTTGTGGTATCAATCATGACGCTGCCCCCTGACGTGCCGCCAGCCATTTTTCGGTCCGCGCCCCTGCCATCATGGCAATCACACCCGCAATGATGATGCCCAGCGAATAGGGCACGCCCGCCACCAGCAGGCTGACCACCACAGCAACAAAGGCCGCAACCACATGCGCCAGCGTGCGAAACATCGGCGCAATCATCGCCAGAAACGTGATGGGAATCGCAAAATCCAGCGCCCAACTGTCGGGCACCTGCGCGCCAATATAGGCACCGACTACCGTAAACCCGTACCACAGCGGCACAATCGGCGTGACCGCCCCAAAGAAATAGCCGATCCTTTGCGGCACGGTCATCTCGGGGCTGCGCTCAAACTTGGCAATCGCCACGACATAGGATTGATCGACCGTCATATAGGCGGCCAAGGCGCGCTGCCACAGCGGGGCGGACCCGATGTAGGGTGTCAGCGACGCTGAATACATCGCCATACGCAGGTTCACCGCCAGTGCCGAGGCCAGCACAACAATCGTCGGCGCTTCCTCTTGCAGCAATTGTAGCGCGGTGAACTGCGCCGCCCCCGCAATGACGACGACAGAGAACATCAGCGTCTCGAAAACACTCAGGCCCGCTTCGGTGGCCAACACGCCGAACAAGGTGGCGAACGGAATGATCAGCAAAATAAACGGCGACCCGTCGACAATGCCGCGGAAATAGGCGGTTTTCGGTGTGGTGATGGCCATGCGTTGCCCCTAGATTACCTCGTATGCGTAGCGTGTGATCAAAGGGGTTACAATTGGCCAAGCCACCTGACCAAAGCGAATATCTGATCGCGCCCGATCCGCAGGCACCGCGCCTGACACGTGCGGTGCGTGGCGTCGATCACGACGGTCTTGAAACGACCATTCGTGTGGTCGAAGAGCGCCCGCTGACGATCTACCTCAATTCTCAGGAAATCGTGACCGCCATGACCATCGGCGACTACCCTGAGTATCTGGCGCTGGGCTTTCTGCGCAATCAACGCATGCTGCGCGACGATGATCAAATCGAGCGTGTCGATTATGACGAAGAGCTTGAGACCGTCGTCGTGCGTACCAAGCGCAAGACCGATTACGAGGACAAGATGCGCCGCAAGACCCGTACCAGCGGCTGCGCGGTTGGCACCGTCTTTGGGGACATGATGGAGGGGTTGGAAGGCGTCAAGCTACCCCAAACGCAGGTCCGCACCTCATGGCTCTATGCGCTATCGTCCAAGATCAACCGCACGCCTTCCCTTTATCTGGACGCGGGTGCCATTCACGGCACAGTGCTGTGTCAGGGCGACCGCCCGCTGGTCTATATGGAAGACGTGGGCCGCCACAACGCGGTCGATAAAATCGCAGGCTGGATGCTGTCTGAAGGTATCTCTGCGGACGACAAAATCCTTTATACCACGGGCCGCCTGACATCTGAAATGGTGATCAAAACCGCGATGATGGGCATCCCCGTGCTTGCGTCACGCTCAGGCTTTACCGCTTGGGGCGTTGAAATCGCAGAACAAACCGGGCTCACTTTGATTGGGCGCATGAAAGGCCGCCGGTTTATCTGTCTCAGCGGCGAAGACCGCCTGATCCGCGACGCCGACCCGTCGCTCATCGCCGAAGAACCCAAACGCGCCGGTCGAAAGGGTGCGGCATGAGCGCGCTGAAACAACCTCTCGGGGTGATCCTTGCTGGTGGTCAGGCAACCCGTATGGGCGGCGGCGACAAAGGTCTGCTGACGCTTGGGGGTCAAACCCTGCTGGCCCGCGTCATTGACCGTCTGGAACCGCAAGTTGGCAGCGTTTCGCTTAACGCCAACGGGGATGCGGCGCGGTTCGCTGATTTCGACCTCCCCGTGCTTCCCGACAGCATAGACGGCTTCGTTGGTCCCCTTGCGGGTGTGCTGGCCGGTCTGGACTGGGCCGCATCCCAAGGCGCGGACACCATCGTTACCGCCGCTGCTGACACGCCGTTTTTCCCCTGCGATCTGGTTCCACAACTGTTGCTGCGCGCCGAAGACATGGCGCATCCTTTGGTCCTCGCCGCGACGCCCGACCCCAAACGCGGCACCGCGCGGCACCCGACCTTCGGCCTTTGGCCCGTTGCCCTGCGCGATGACCTGCGCGCCGCGCTTACAGGTGGACTGCGCAAGGTGGTCCTATGGACAGACCAACACGATGGCCGGGAAGCGCTGTTCCCTGACGAGGACGCGTTTTTCAACGTGAACACGCCCGAGGATCTGGCCCGCGCGGAAACCATGCTATGAAGCTTTATGGTGTCACAGGTTGGAAAAACGCGGGCAAAACCGGCCTTATGGAACGGCTCGTGACCGAGATCACAAGCCGCGGCATCACCGTGTCTACGATCAAGCACGCACATCATACTTTTGACGTCGATCATCCCGGCAAAGACAGCTACCGCCACCGCAGCGCCGGCGCGTCCGAGGTGCTGCTGGCCTCACGCACCCGCGTCGCGCTGATGCAAGAACTGCGCGGCGCGTCCGAGCCACCGCTTTGCGATCTGGTCAAGCGTCTGAACCCTGTCGATCTGGTCCTGATCGAAGGATACAAACGCGACAGCCACCCCAAGATCGAAGCCCACCGTGCAGAGACCGGCAATCCGCTGATCGCGCCGAACGATCCCAACATCCACGCTGTTGCATCGGACGTGCCACTGACCATGGACCGTCCGGTTTTCGACCTGAACGATACCGCAGCAATTGCGGATTTCATCCTGTCCGAGGTCGGTCTGTGACAGCCTTTGACACCTTCGTCATTGTCGATTGGTCCGCCCGCGCGGCACCCTCACCCCGAAAGCCCAGCAAAGATGCAATCTGGTGTGGCATCGTGCGCGACGGGACCACA
>JAFMHE010000154.1 GCA_017854675.1 Paracoccaceae bacterium
AGCGCTTCGCCTTCAACATCTTCTGCGATGATCAGCAAAGGCTTCTGGGACTGGATAACCTGCTCCAAGAGCGGCACCATCGGCTGCAAAGAAGAAAGCTTCTTCTCGTGCAGCAGGATGAGCACGTCCTCAAGTTCGACAGTCATTTTGTCAGCATTTGTGACAAAGTACGGGGACAAATATCCACGGTCGAACTGCATGCCTTCAACAACAACAGTCTCTGTCTCCAGACCCTTGTTTTCCTCGACGGTGATCACACCCTCGTTGCCGACTTTCTGCATCGCGTCTGCGATCTGACGGCCGATTTCTTTCTCGCCGTTTGCAGAGATCGTGCCAACTTGGGCAACTTCGTCGCTGTCGGATACGTCACGTGCGGCTGCTTTGATCGCCGCGACTACGACAGCTGTCGCCTGGTCGATGCCACGCTTCAGATCCATCGGGTTCATGCCGGCAGCAACAGATTTCATGCCTTCCTTGACGATGGCCTGCGCAAGAACAGTCGCGGTTGTTGTACCGTCGCCTGCTTCGTCGTTGGTGCGGGAAGCAACTTCCTTCACCATTTGTGCGCCCATGTTCTCGAACTTGTCTTCCAGTTCGATCTCTTTGGCCACGGATACACCGTCTTTGGTGATGCGCGGTGCGCCGAATGATTTGTCGATAACCACGTTGCGACCTTTAGGGCCCAATGTGACTTTGACCGCGTCTGCAAGGATGTTCACACCCTTAAGCATTTTATTGCGGGCATCGGTGCCGAACTTGACGTCCTTAGCTGCCATTTGTCTTCTCCAATTTACGTAGAATTAAGCGTCCATCGTAGGGTGCGCATTTATCGCGCACCTAAATCATTCCAATCAGGAAATGATCCCCATGATATCGCTCTCTTTCATCATCAGCATTTCTTCGCCGTCGACGGTCACTTCTGTACCAGACCACTTGCCGAACAAGATTTTGTCGCCTGGCTTCACAGCCATCGCAATCAGTTCGCCGCTGTCCTTGCGCAGGCCTTCGCCTGTGGCAACAACTTCACCCTCGGAAGGCTTCTCTTTTGCGGATTCGGGGATGATCAATCCGCCGGATGTCTTTTCTTCGCTTTCTGTGCGCTTTACCAGCACGCGGTCGTGAAGCGGTGTTAATGCCATCTTTCAGCTCCTTAACGCTCAAAGGTTTATCCCTGCCTGTCCTCCGTTGGCGGATGGATCAGGCGTTAGCACTCACATTGGCTGAGTGCTAACGAGGTGTAGCTAAGCGCGGCATGGCATCCTGTCAACCAACAGGTTCAGAAAAATTTCCGGATTAAACCAACCCTCGATAGATACGATGCCGCCCGCCCTATTGCGTGCCCAGAACGCGCCCCGATACGCTGACCGCCTCGGCGCCGGCAGGGGTCAGGCCGTAAACACCGGTGTCGACCTTTTCAAACCAGCCGTAATGGTTATCCCGCATCATCCGCGTGGCAACCTTGACCTGCGTTTCACGCGCCACATCCGCGCCCTTGCTAGCGCCAACTTCAAACAGGAACACCGCCATCTTGAGGGCATCCTGCCGGTACGCCGTCACCAGCCCCGCCCGCGTTTGCCCGCCATCATTCGGGTCGCCCTGCCGCCGGGCAAATTCGCGCAGCAATGCCTTTTGCCGCTTGGGTTGTTTGCGCGGCGTATAGGGTCCGGGATCACAATGCACCTCGACCAAAGCATCGGCCAGCCGCACGGTGATCAACCCCAACCCCAGCCTGCGCGCCAGCTTTACGTTGTCTTTCAGCGCTTTGCCAAACCGTTTGCCGGGCTGGCGTGCAACGGCCAAGTAAACCTCATCCGATACGGACATGCGCGCGATACACTGATGAAACAGCGCCAGCGAAAACCCCAGTTTCAGTTCAACAATCACCGGCGGCTCTGCCCCGCGCACCGCCACCACATCCGCAGCGCCCACTTCGGATTTCACGACATATCCCTGATCCTCAAGGAACGCCTTGACGGGGGGATAAAGGTCAGTTTCGCGTGCGGTGCTCATCCTGCGAACTTGCCCCATTTGCACGCGACCTTCTACCCATTACACTTACATCATGACCCGCAATGATCTGACATCCTTTTGCGCGACGTTTCCGGCCACCACCCATGTGGTGCAGTGGGGCGATGCGGATGTCTACAAAGTGGGCGGCAAAGTTTTTGCCATCGTTGGCATGGGAGGCACCGACGCCACCGTCACGTTCAAAGCGTCCCATATGGCGTTTGAAATCCTGTCCGACAGCCCCGGTTTGCGCCCCGCGCCCTACATGGCGTCACGCGGGTTGAAATGGATCCAGCACTATGCCGAACCGGGTCTGTCTGATGATAGTCTGCGCGATCACATCGCGGCCTCTTATGACATGGTTGTCGCCGGGTTGACCCGCAAGAAACGCAGCGATCTGGGGCTTTGATACGGGGTCGTGACAACGGACACACGGACCCCTATAACGCGCGAAAATGAACACCTCCGCTTGCAAGGATACCCTCATGACAACGCTCGTATTTGGCCATAAATCCCCCGACACCGACAGCACCGGCAGCCCGATTATCTGGGCGTGGTATCTGAACCAGATCAAAGGTGTGGAGGCCAAGCCAATGCTGCTGGGAGAGCCCAACACCGAAGCGCTGTTCATGCTGGACCACTGGAACCTGCCCAAGCCCGAGATCATGACCGAACTGGCCGCAGATACGCCTGTTGTCATTGTCGACACCAACAATCCCAGTGAATTGCCTGCCAACATCAACGACGCGGACATCACCGGTATCATTGACCACCACCGCCTCGTCGCGGGTCTTGAGACGCGCGGCCCGATCGAGATCAACATTCAGCCGCTGGCCTGTACCGCGACAATCATGTGGAAAATGATCGGCAAGGACTGGGCGCAGGCCCCCCGCGAAATCAAAGGGGCAGCATTGTCCTGCATCCTGTCCGACACGCTTGAATTCCGCTCGCCCACAACCACGCAGGAAGACAAAGCGATCGCCTATTCCATCGCCGAGGAACTGGGTGTCGACATCTCCGGCTTTGCCGCAGATATGTTTGCGGCAAAATCAGACGTTTCCGCGTTTTCAGAGGCTGAATTGCTGCGCATGGACAGCAAGGAATTCGACTTGAAAGGCACCAGCCTGCGCGTCAGCGTTCTGGAAACCACATCGCCCGCCCCGTTGCTGGACCGCAAGGATGCGCTGATGGCGGCCATGCCCGGCGTGGCGACCGAAGATGGTGCGGCACAGGTGTTGCTGTTCATCGTGGACATTCTGAAAGAAGAGGCGACACTTCTTGTGCCCAATGACGCGGTCAAGACAATCGCCGAGAAAAGCTTTGGCGTCAGTGTCACAGGCGATCACGTTGTTCTGCCGGGCATCATGAGCCGGAAAAAGCAGATCATTCCGAACCTCAAGATGTAGGTGCCTGCTGCATCTGTCGTGTTGCAGTATTTTGGCGAAAAGAGCCGGGGGATGGCGCGCCCTAGATGCCATCCCGTGCGGCGCAGATGTTTCATCCCGCTGCGTTATCGCTTATGGCTGCCTTATCATTTGATGGAGCGGCCCCAATGACCCAGATCGTTAAAACCCTTTCTGAAATTTCAGCGCAGTATGATGCGTTGTTCGTTGATCTTTGGGGGTGCGTCCACAACGGTGTCAAAGCCCTGCCAGAGGCCGTTGCGGCGTTGCAAGAGTATCGCAAGGGCGGTGGTAAAGTGATCCTCGTGACCAACGCCCCGCGCCCGTTCGAGAGTGTCGAGAGACAGCTTATGCGGTTCGAAGTCCCAGATGACAGTTGGGACGCCATTGCGACATCAGGCGATTCTGCGCGTTCTGCAATGTTCCGCGGCGCTGTCGGCTCAAAGGTCTGGTTCATCGGCCAGCCACACGACCAGAGTTTCTTTGCGCCCTTGGATTTGATCGACGATCCGGCAGAGATCATTCAGGTGCCATTGAAAGATGCCGAAGGCATCATTTGCACGGGCCCCGCCGACCCGATGGCAGACCCCGACGTGATGCGGCCCCAGTTTCTGCTGGCCAAGCAAATGGGCCTGAAACTGCTCTGTGCGAACCCCGACATTATCGTGGACCGCGGCGAGACGCGCGAATGGTGCGCGGGGGCCTTGGCCAAGCTTTATACCGAGATGGGCGGCGAGAGCCTGTATTTCGGCAAGCCGCATCCCCCGATCTACGATCTGGCCCGCCGCCGCCTGTCAGCGCTTGGCAGTATCGTCGCGGATGATCGTATTTTGTGCATCGGGGATGGTGTGTTGACCGACATCAAGGGCGCAATGGGAGAGGACATTGATTCTCTTTTCATCTCGGGCGGTCTGGCTGCATCAGAAACGAAAACTGGCGAACAACCCGATCCAGAGGCGCTAAGTGACTATCTGCAAAAGGAAATGTCGTCTCCGACCTACACAATAGGGTTCTTGAGGTAGCAAATTTCCCCTTGCATTTCTGCGCTTGCGAAGTAATTAAGTTACAACTTTGACATGCTAGACAGCATTTTATTACGCAAGGGTGAGATATGTTGGATAACCTTCCACGCGGCACGATCTGTATCGAAGACATCGAAATCGGCATGATGCGGTATCTGCGCAAGGTCGTGACCGACGAAGACATCGAGATGTTCGCGCAAATCTCGACCGATCATAACCCGGTGCACCTTGATGATGATTACGCCCGCGACACAATTTTTGAGGGCCGCATCGCCCACGGCATGCTGACCGCCGGTCTGATCTCTGCTGTGATTGGCGAACAACTGCCGGGTCACGGCACCGTCTATATGGGTCAATCGCTGAAATTTCTCGCGCCTGTGCGCCCCGGCGACATGGTCTATGCCGAAGTCAAAGTGACAGACATTGATTTTTCCAAGCGCCGCGTAAAAATGGATTGCCATTGTTCGGTAGATGGCAAGAAGGTCCTGATTGGCGAAGCGACAGTTCTTGCGCCCTCGCGCAAGTTCGACTGAAGCACATATCTTTTTCGGCATCGGGCAAGACCACGCGTCTTGCCCTTTTTTAATGCCAAGGCTACTCAAGGTCTCATGCGGATCTTCCAAGCCTATCATTCCATCGACCCGACAGCCAAAGGGGCCACCGCCGCGATTGGCAACTTTGACGGTGTGCACGCAGGCCATATGTCCGTCATTGATCTGGCGCGCCGCGCGATGCCCGACGCGCCATTGGGTGTTGTCACGTTTGAACCGCATCCCCGCGAATACTTTGCCCCCCAAACTCCGCCCTTTCGTCTGATGAGCAGGGCCGCACGCGCCAACCGGCTGGAAAAAGTCGGCGTTGAACTTCTGTATGAGCTGAACTTTGACGCGGATCTCGCGTCCCTGACACCGCTAGAATTTGCCCGCGACGTTCTGCGCGACGGGCTTGGGTTGTCGCATGTGGTTGTCGGTGCGGATTTTTGTTTTGGCAAAGGGCGCGCAGGCACCGCAGAGGATCTTGTTGCCTTCGGTCAGGACCTTGGCTTTGGCGTGACCATAGCGCCGTTGGTTGCCGCTGATGCGCAGGTTGTCTCCTCCACCGCGATCCGCCGCGCGCTCAGCGCTGGCGACACCCGCGCAGCCAAGCAGATGCTGGGCCATTGGCACCGCATTGAGGGCCCTGTGATCACAGGTGAACAGCGCGGACGCGAACTGGGCTATCCAACGGCCAATATGTCCATCGACGGGCTGCACCAACCGGCCTTTGGCGTTTACGCAGTGTTGGTTGATGTCCTCGAAGGGCCGCACAAAGGCAGCTACCACGGCGTGGCCTCGCTGGGTGTTCGTCCAATGTTCGGGGAAAACACCGCGAACCTTGAAACCTTTGTCTTTGATTTCAAAGGTGATCTTTACGGCACGCCCTTGTCTGTCGCCCTGATCGAGCATCTGCGCGGTGAGGAAAAGTTTGACAGCCTTGAGGCGTTGATCACGCAGATGGATGCCGACAGCGCGCAAGCCCGTGCCATTCTGGCCGCCCTATGAGCGATCCGATTCCCCGCGATGGCCTAACCCCGAAGTTCTGGGAGAAAAAGCCGCTTACCAAGATGTCCCCGCAGGAATGGGAAGCGCTGTGTGACGGGTGCGGCAAATGCTGCCTGAACAAGCTGGAGGACGAGGACACCGGCGAGGTAGCGTTGACCCGCGTTGCCTGCCGCCTGCTGGATGACGCCACCTGCCGCTGTGTGCATTATGAAAACCGCCACCAGTTCGTGCCCGACTGTATTGTACTGAAGCCGGACAACCTTGATACCCACGCTTATTGGATGCCTAAAACCTGCGCTTACCGGCTGCTGTGGCAGGGCAAACCTTTGCCCGACTGGCATCCACTGATCACAGGCACCGCGCAATCGGTTCAGGACGCAGGCATCAGCGTTGCGGGCACAACAGTTTCCGAATTCGACACCCCGTTCGAAGAATGGGAAGACCACATCATCGAGGAGCCGACCTGATGTTTTTTGCCTCTGACAATGCGGGCCCTGCCCACCCTTCTGTTATGAACCGCGTCATTGCAGCCAATGCCGCGCATCAAATGCCCTACGGCAAAGACACGATTATGGATGAGGTAACCGCCCGCATCCGCGAAGTGTTCGAGGCACCGGACGCCGCCGTCTATCTGGTCGCCACCGGTACGGCCGCGAATGTGCTGGCGCTGGCGTGCTACACTCAACCATGGCAGACGATGTTCTGCTCTGCCGTGGCGCATATTGAACAAGACGAATGCAACGCGCCCGAGTTTTATGCCAGCGGTGCCAAGCTGACTTTGATCCCCACGGATGACAAAATGACACCCGACGCGCTGGAGGCTGCCATCGCCACCCAGACGCCCGGCAATGTCCACGGCGCACAGCCCGGACCGGTGTCGATCACCCAAGTCACCGAACGCGGCACCGTCCATAGCCTGGAGGAATTGCGCGCACTGACGGCTGTGGCCAAAGCGCATGGTTGCCCGGTGCATCTGGACGGCGCGCGCTTTGCCAATGCGCAGGTAGCGCTTGGTTGTTCTGCGGCTGACATGACTTGGAAATCAGGCGTCGACGTGGTCAGCTTTGGCGGGACCAAGAATGGTTGTCTGGGCGTTGAAGCGGTCGTGTTCTTTGATCCCGCAAAGGCGTGGGAATTCGAGCTGCGCCGGAAACGCGGCGCGCATCTGTTTTCCAAACACCGCTATTTGTCCGCGCAGATGGCGGGTTATCTGGAAAACAATGCCTTCCTTGATATTGCGCGCACTGCAAACGCAAACGCAATGCGTCTGGCAGACGGGTTGCGCGCAGCAGGTGCCCAGTTCTTGCATGAACCTGACGCCAACATGATCTTTGCCCGTTTCCCCCGCGCCGTGCATAAAAAGCTGCATGATGCAGGCGCAAGGTACTACCTTTGGGACGGACCTTTGGAAGGACCGGCAGATGAACTGGTTGCGGCACGGCTTGTGTGCGACTGGTCCATTACTACAGACCAGATCGACACATTCCTAAGCCACTTCTGACGCTGGCAAATTAGCTGCGCGCCAGCAAATCCAACACCACTTCGGCCACCAGCTTTGGATGGCTGATCGGGGCCATATGCCCTGCGCCTGTGATCACGGATTGCACCGCGTTTGGCATGATCTGCGCCAGCGCGTCATTCGTTGCAATCACCGCAGGATGCGCCAACTCTCCGCGCATGATGACCGTTGGCACCTGCATCGCGTCCAACCCGCCCGGCTGCAACAGACCGGCTGTGTCTTCATAAAGAAACGCACGCGTATCCTGCACCACCGGCACCGCACGCACCATCGCCGCGCGGGTCCGCTCGGGCACTTTATCCCAAGGGGGCGCTACATCGCTCCACTGGCTGTTAAACTCCCGCGCAGCAGTTTCCCAATCCCCCGCCTCAGCAGCCTGGTGGAACGGTTGCGCAACCTTGTCATAGGCCTCAATCGCCGCCGGATCACGTGCTGCCCCTGCGCAAAACAGTACTGGTTCAATCACCGTCAAACTGCGGACTCTTTCGGGATACATCACTGCAATCCGCAAGGCTGTCGCGCCGCCAAACGAATGCCCGACGATATCCATCGGCGCATCGTCCATCGCAGCGAGCGACCCGGCCAGAACCGTGTCCGCATAATCACTGTGCATGTCCCAATCGGCACTTGCCCCATGGCTTGCCATATCAGGGGCAATCAGCTTCACCTGCTCCCCTGTATGCTTGGCAAAACCCGCCCAAGCCCCGCCAAACGCCATCGTGCAGTGCAGCGCCAACATGCGGCGCTGCCCTTTACCTAATGTGGTGATATGTGGCGTAAATCCCGGCTGCGCCCTCACAGATCGCCTGCAAGATAAGCATCGACATCCTCGATCCGGTCCTGTCCCCAGAATCGCTGATCCCCGACAATATAGAACGGCGCGCCAAAGACGCCCGCTGCAACCGCAT
>JAFMHE010000155.1 GCA_017854675.1 Paracoccaceae bacterium
GGAATGATGTCGATCTTTTCGCCCTGCAATTCGTTCACAACGGCCTGAACACGCGAACCGCGCATACCAACGCAGGCACCGACAGGGTCGATGGAGTTATCATAGCTGATCACGGCAATCTTGGCGCGTGAACCGGGGTCGCGGGCAACCGCTTTGATCTCGATGATACCGTCGTAAATCTCGGGCACTTCCATCTTGAACAATTCGGCCATGAACTCGGGCGCTGTACGGCTCAGGAAAATCTGTGGCCCGCGCTGCTCGCGGCGCACTTCTTTGATGTAGACGCGGATACGGTCGTTCGGGCGGTACGATTCGCGCCCGATCTTTTCGTTGCGGCGCAGGATCGCTTCACCAGCGCCCACATCGACAATGACGTTGCCGTACTCTTCACGCTTGACCAGACCGTTGATGATCGTGCCTGCGCGGTCTTTGAATTCTTCGTACTGGCGGTCACGCTCGGCTTCGCGGACCTTTTGCAAGATCACCTGCTTGGCAGATTGCGCGGCGATGCGGCCCATTTCGACCGGCGGCACTTCTTCAACCAGCTGCTGACCAACTTCGGGGTTTTCCATGTACTGCTTGGCCTGCTCAACGGTGAACTCGGCCTGATAGTTTTCCAGCTCGTCATCTGCGACGACTGTGCGCACGCGTGTGAATTTGGCACGGCCCGTCTTGCGGTCGATGCTGACGCGAATGTCCATTTCCGCGCCGTAGCGGGATTTAGCAGCACGGGCGAGCGATTCTTCCATCGCTTCGATAACCAGACCGGGGTCGATCATCTTTTCGCGCGCTACCGCTTCGGCGGTTTGCAACAGCTCAAGCTGGTTTGCAGATGTAATGGCCATTAGGTGTCTCCCTCATCAGACGCTTCGGTCTTAATGTCACCCCCGAGGGGTGCATCTTCTTCAATAGAATCGAAATTATCTTCATCAATCACGCCAGCCGCTTTGCGCTGGCGCAGCATTTCCTTGATCAACTCATCCGTCAGAACCAACTTGGCGTCCGTCAGCCAATCAAATTTCAGACCGACAGTACCCTCAGCCACGTTGATCAACACTTCGTCGCCTTCAACACCGGCCAGCTCACCCTTGAAACGGCGGCGCCCGTCGATCAGTTCTTCGGTCTCGATCTTGGCCTCATAGCCCTCAAACATGTCGAAATCCTTGAGACGCGTCAGCGGCCGGTCGATTCCGGGCGACGACACCTCAAGCGTGTATTCCTCAACAATCGGGTCTTCGACATCCAGTGCCGCGCCCAGCGCCTGAGAGATCAGCGCAAGATCATCAACCTCGATCCCGCCCTCGGGCTTGTCCGCCATAATCTGCAAGATCGTTTCCTTGCCGGACATCAGGCGCACGCGCACCAACTCAAACCCCATATCCTCAATCACCGGTGTGATGATTTCGGCCATGCGACGGTCAATGGCGGCTTTTGCGATCAAGTCGTTGTTCATAGTATCCAGTCAGGTTTCATCAGGCACAAAAAAACGGGCGCGCGGCCCGTGTTCAAGATCGGTGGAGCGTTTGGTTTGGACCCGAACGCGCCGCTGTTGAGGTCCATATACGGTGCCAATACCGAATCTGCAAGGCCCCACAGCATCGCGGCGGTGTTGCACGGCCACAACATATCAAGAAATGCTGCATCGCCCTAGTCAATGCGGCGGTTTGTGTGAAATATACCGCCAAACAATTGAGGCCGGGCAGTGGCCAGCATAAAAGGGTAAAGCCCATGAAAATCGTGGTGGTAGGGACCGGCTATGTCGGTCTGGTCAGTGGTGTGTGTTTTTCCGACTTTGGCCATGAGGTCATTTGCGTCGACAAGGACCAAGCCAAGATAGACATGCTGCGCGGCGGCAAAGTGCCGATCTTCGAGCCGAACCTCGACACGCTTATGCAATCCAACATGGCCGCAGAACGTCTGTCGTTCACCGACAATCTGGCTTCTGCACTTGAAGGCGTCGATGCGGTGTTCATCGCCGTTGGCACACCGACGCGGCGCGGTGATGGGCACGCAGACCTGCAATATGTCTTTGCCGCCGCCGAAGAGATTGCAAAATCACTGACCGGTTATGCCGTGATCGTCACCAAATCCACTGTCCCCGTGGGGACAAACCGCGAGGTGGAAAAGGTCATGCGCGCCGCTGTGCCGGACCTTGATTTTGACGTGTGTTCCAACCCAGAATTCCTGCGCGAAGGTGCCGCGATCGAGGATTTCATGCGCCCCGACCGTGTGGTCATCGGCGTTGAAACGGAACGCGCCGCCGACGTCATGCATGCCATCTATCGCCCGTTATCCTTGCGCGATTATCCCGTGCTGGAAACCGATCTGGAAACCGCTGAGCTGATCAAATACGCCGCAAACGCGTTTCTGGCGACCAAGATCACCTTTATCAATGAAATGGCGATGCTGTGCGAAAAGGTCGGCGGCGACATCCAGATGGTGGCCAAAGGCATGGGCATGGACGCCCGCATCGGCAACAAATTCCTTCAAGCCGGTCCCGGCTATGGCGGGTCATGCTTTCCAAAAGACACGCTGGCGCTGGCCCGCATTGGTCAAGAACACGCCAGCCCCATGCGAATTGTGGAAACCGTGATTGAGGCCAACGAACGCGTCAAAGCCCGCATGATCGACAAGATTCTGGAAATGTGTGACGACAACCTGCGCGACAAAAAGATCGTCGTGCTGGGCGTGACGTTCAAGCCCAACACCGACGACATGCGCGATGCGCCCTCGCTCACGATTGTGCCCGCACTCATCGGACGCGGTGCCGAAGTCATCGTTGTGGACCCCCAAGGGCAGGCCGAAGGCGAGGCGCTGCTGCCCCACGTCAAATGGATCGAAAACCCTTACCGCGCCGTGAACAACGCCGATGCGGTAGTTGTGCTGACCGAATGGAACGAATTTCGCGGTCTGAACCTGAAACGCATCGCCAAAAAGATGCGCAGCCCCCGCATGGCCGACCTTCGGAACGTCTATAACCGTCAGGATGTGCTGGACGCCGGTTTCGAGGCCTATGTGCCCGTGGGCATCGGTTAACCAGACATGAAAAAGGGCGCCTGTCCGTGACAAGCGCCCCTTTCCCAAATCAAACCAACCTTTAGAATATCGTGCGGAACCCGATACGGCCCGTCAGGCCCTTTGTGCCGCCATTGCTGACGGACGCGGATGCGCTGAAATCCATGTAGGTGTTCTTGCCGATCTCGCGCACCGCCGTAGCTGACAGATAGCCCCATGTCTGGTCGGGACGTTCCGCTGCGATTGACCCAAGCGTCGCGGACGTGGACCCCAAAGATACAGACAGCGGATCATCGTTCAGATCATGCTCGATCGAGCCGCTGACCCGGAATGACCAATCCGACTGGTTCGCAGGGACGATCATCGCAGCCAGACCCAATGTCAGGCGGTTCGACTTATATTCAGTCTCGCCAAACGCGAGGCTCGCACCGCCCTCGCTCTCTGTGTAGCCGTCGATTGACACGTTTTCATACGAATAATGTGCAAACGGGTTCAGCGTAATGCTGGAAGAAACAGGCATCATCGCCCCGCCACCCAAACGTGCAAAGCGATAGCTGCCATCTGTTTCGGCGGTGTAGTTTTCAGTCGTGGCACCCAAGGCAAAGGAACGCGTGATGTCGCTGACGTCGATGCTGCCGCCGCCCAAGGCCGCGTTCAGATAAAAGGTATCCGTCACCGCGACCTGACCAAAGACCGATCCGACAATCGAACGCGTATCAAACCCGCCACGACCACCGTTGAAATCCACGTCACCGTTTTCGATGCTCAGGCTAGCGCCCAAGGTCGCGTTGTCGGTGACTGCAACGTCAAACCCGATCCGCGCCACTTGCGTGCTTACGTCGTAGCCCGCTGCAACCTGCTGCGCGTCAGTGTCAAAGCTACCGAATTCGAAGCCGCCGAACACATCGACATCGCCAACCGCACGGCGCAGTTTATTGCCATCGCCATCCGTATAGGACAGCGCATCAGGCGTCAGGCGGGTTTCCAGTGTCAGGCTGTGCTGGCGCAGCGCACTCATCGTGCTGGTGGCAATTGCGCTGGTTTGTGTGGCTGCCTCAAGCTGGGCAAAGAACGCTTGGCCCAACAGCGCATGACTGCGCGACGTGGGGTGTACGTCATCAGCAAAGAAGCGTTGTTCACTGTCAGGCAACGCATTGATGCCCTGAACGCAAGTCAGCGAGCTGGTCGCGCAGGCCACAACAGTTGTCGGATTGGGTGCCGTGAAACCGTAGCGCACCGGATCGACCCGAATGGCGGACAACAGTTTTTCTGAATCGATGATCAGGGCCTTGCCGGCAACTGAAGCAGTCAAAGCTGCGTTGAATGCATTGGACAATCCGGTGCCCAGCGCCGCGCCAGCAGGACCAGTGGCGATCCCGGATGGTGTCGCACCCGTGTCTGGCACCGTGATCACCACAATCGTAGGGTCACCCGCGGCCCGCAAACGGTCCACCTGCGCAGACAGCTCGAATGCGGCTTGCGCCATGTTCGCTGCTGCAACATCGGGAGTGATCGCACCGACACCAACCGCCCCACCTTGGGCAAAGATGTCGTTGGCACCGCCCCACAGAATGATCAGATCATTCGCGTTCAAGCTCGGCTTGGCTGCCAGCAGACGGTCAACTTGCGTGACCATCGGCGTTGTCGTCACGCCACCCGCCAGATTGTTGCCGCTGCCATTGGGGTCCGTCACCCGAGAGCCGCCTTCGGCAAAGTTGGTCCCGCCAAGGTTCACTGTGGGGATCGCCGCCAAGGGCACACCGCTATAAACATTCGGCAGCAAATTAATGCCCAACTCGCGCCCGATCACCTCGGCGTAGGTCAACGAAGATCCGTCAATCGCGTTTGTGAGAAACTTGTAATTAAGCGGTGGCAATGCCCCGCCCGACAACGCAACCGCGACCTGGCTGTACGTACCGCCATCGCTCAGGCTGTCACCAACGACAAACAAATTGTCGTAACGCACGCCCTCTGCTGATGCCGTCGATAAGCCAAGGCCAGCAATCAGAGCAATGGACCCCGCAACATTTTTTGAAAAATTCATACTATTCTCTCTCCCATACGCAATGCGGTTTTACGCATCTTTTTATATGACAGAACTCTGCTTTCTTTCTGGATTTGTGTAAACCAGACTCTGACGACAGCCGCTATAAACACCGTTCCAGCAAGAAATGACGTTAGGGAAAGGGACCGCCAGTCGCACTTTGCCATGAGGTATCGTCTATATTCAGCTTGGGAACGGGATCGTTTAAGTCACGCAATAGGGTCAGCAACTACTTGTCTGCTCTAGCGGATTGCCAAATTCAAATGACCAAAGCGCGTATCAACCCGCTTCAACCCGTTTGAATACCAGGGCTTCAATCTCGCGTGCTGTATTGTTTTTGTTATTTTCCTGTCGAATAACCTCGACGAATTTAACGGTGCCCGACGTGGCCCACTCAACAAGCGCGACCAATGCTTCTATGGTTGCGCCGAACGGGTCCATCTCGTTGATGGTATCAGGGCCATAACCAGAACCATGATGCAGGATCATCAAACCGCCCGGTTTCAGGCTTTCGCCCCATGCTTTGAATGTCTTGTATGGGTCAAGCGCATGATCCCATGAATTTGAATAGACAAAGTCAGCAGCACCGGCCCATTCACTATTCGCTTCGTTGAAATCCCATTGAATCGTGTTTGGAAATTGCTCTGCGGTATCGGATATTTCCGTACCGATCACTTTAGGATTTCCGGGAAGCGCCTTTGTGAATTGGGCTTGTTCGCCACCTCTGCGGGTGCCATGGCATATGCCGAAATCTACCTGACCATAATTGATGTGAATGTAATGTGCCATGAACCGGATTTGCGGATACCGCACCATCTGCCGGTTCAACTTTCTTTTGTTGGCCGCCACCTGAACCTCGGTGTACGCATCAACATCTTTGAAACTGTGCAGACCCAGACCTAAGTCTCTGATCTTTTTCGGTATGGTTTTCACTTTGGCCATGTGCTGCTCATTTTGTTTTGTTGTTCTGTCTATTGACGCAACGAACGTGTCGCAAAGTGATCAAATTTACCCGTGGTCCTTCAACAACCGCGACTTCTGACGCGACCAATCACGCTTGGCGGCGGTCTCTCGTTTGTCGTGGTTCTGTTTACCTTTGGCAACGCCCAGCTTGATCTTGGCCATGCCACGGTGGTTGAAATACATCACCAGCGGCACCAACGTCATGCCTTTGCGCTGGGTCGCGCTCCACAGATCGGCCAATTGCTTGCGGCTGACCATCAGTTTGCGACGGCGGCGTTCTTCGTGGCCGAACGTCTTGGCTTGTTTATAGGGTGCGATATAGCTGTTCACCAACCACAACTCGCCATCCTCAACCGCAGCATAGCTTTCGGCGATGTTCGCCCCACCCATGCGCAGCGATTTCACCTCTGATCCCTCAAGGATCATGCCGCATTCGATATCGTCCTCGATCGCGTAATCAAACCGCGCGCGGCGGTTCTCGGCGATGACTTTATAGTTTGGGTCCGATTTGGAGGATGATTTTACCTGTGCCATAAAACGGATGTAGGACGCGACGCCCGCCGGTGCAAGATGCGCAACATCAGGATCAGCAGGGTATTCTGGCGACAATAGCCCTCTACCCCATTGATTGTTCTCAATATTATGGAGAATTCACCATAATATTGCCAGATTCCCGTGTCACAAGTAAGGCAGACTCAAGACGCAAAGGGGATGTCATGCGTTTCTACCTCGCCCTCGTGGGCACTATTTTGATGCTCGCCCAAACCGCACCTGCCAGTGCACGCGACCAGATGAAAGTTCTGGTAATGGGCGACAGTTTCATGACCTCGAACGGATCAGACGGTCATGCAGTTCCGCATGCGCTGGCCCGCGATCTGGGTGTGACGGTCAAAAGCAGGGCAGTCGCAGGCGCGCGGTTCGGCTACAAGCTGCCCCTGACCGGCGCGCTTGGATTCAACATCTCCAAACAATACCGCGATGGCAATTGGGACTATGTCGTGATGAACGGCGGCGGCAATGACCTGTGGCTTGGTTGCGGTTGCATGCGCTGCCAGAAACGCCTGAACCGGCTGATCTC
Source organism: Paracoccaceae bacterium (assembly GCA_017854675.1). Taxonomy (GTDB): domain Bacteria; phylum Pseudomonadota; class Alphaproteobacteria; order Rhodobacterales; family Rhodobacteraceae; genus Sulfitobacter. The sequence goes on from JAFMHE010000155.1 coordinate 7,101, forward strand.
TCCTGACGGGACGCAGGGCCAGATCCCGACCGCTGTGCACCGCGCCCGCGCGTCAGGTGCCCGCGTGATCTATGTCGGTTATCTGCGCAGTCCCGGCCTCGGCTCCCCGATCGAGCATTGCAAAAAAGTCGGTGCCGCCCTTGAGGCGCGTATCTCTGTGATGGCGCGTCAGGACGCGGGCGTCAGCTTTGTCTCGCTTGCCGATATGGTGCCCCATGGCGACAGCAGCTTTCACAGCTCTGACATGATCCACCCATCCGCCAAAGGCAGCATCGCAGCCAGCAAACGGATCGCCGCCGCCATTCGCAGTGCCGCCGGGCAGTAGACGCAAGCGATATTAGTCGCCCAGTTTGGCGTGCACCTCGTCAAGGTCGATCTCGGCGATGGGCATCTTGTTGCCCGGATTGTGGAAATCGTACTTGAACAGCTCAAAATCACGTTTGTAGATCTCACGCACCAGATGCATCGACAGATCGTCAAAATAATCCTCGACCGGATGCGCGCGCTTGGGCCCATGGCCTTCGCTCTCGTTAAAGCGGGGAATGTCGGCCAGCTTCACCTCGTGCGGTGTCTCGATCGCATCCAGCACATCTTGCATGCCTTCGTTGAAACTCTCGGTCCAGACAATTTTATCGTATGTCCCGCCATTCACGATGAAGGTGCTGACATGACCTGACATGCCGGACCAATGAATATCCGGGTCCATCGGGCGCCGCCACCGGATGGTATCCCGCGCAAACAATAGAAACCGGCGAAAACTGGCGATCTGGTCAAACTCTTGTTTGCCATCATCCCCGCCCACATCAATCCCGTATTTCTGGATCAACAGCGGGACCAGGTTGCCGCGATACCGCCGTCCGTTGCGCTGAATGCCACAAATCTTGTCGAAAAATGAAGACAGGATGCGCGTGTAGGGATTGCGCACGCATGTGAACGCATAGGACTGATGCGACTGAACATTGGACGTGATCGGCGCCTGTGACGGCTCAAGCGCCCATTTGTGCATGCCATCCTGCGCATCATGAATATCGCCATCAAAGAACTTTCCGTGATCGGAATAAAACATGATCTGGCCAATCGTCGAACAGGCACATTTGGGCACCACACGGTACACAACGCTCTCGCTCTCCGTCATCCACGTTCCGGGAAAACCCATAAGCTCAAATCTCCTGCTCGGCCTGCCTTATTATTGTGACAGCTTGGCCTTGATGTAAAAAAGCAAATAATTACGGTTTATTCAATCTGTCTTCACGCTTATCTAGG
>JAFMHE010000156.1 GCA_017854675.1 Paracoccaceae bacterium
CTTTTTGCGCGGCGCACAGGCGATGGATGTGCATTTCCGTGCGGCCGAACCCTTGGAAAACCTGCCCATGATGCTGGCGCTTGTCGGGATCTGGCACAACCAACTGTGCGGCGATGCCACCCGTGCCGTTCTGCCCTATGATCAGCGGCTTGCGCTGCTGCCTAGCTATTTGCAACAGCTTGAGATGGAATCAAACGGCAAGTCGGTGCAGATGGATGGCACGGCTGCGGATACACACACAGGTCCGGTTGTCTGGGGCGCGGCCGGCACCAACGGGCAGCATGCGTTTTACCAGTTGATCCACCAAGGCACCCGCGTGATCCCGTGTGAATTTCTTGTCGCGGCAAACGGGCATGAACCGGAACTGGCACATCACCACAACCTGCTTGTCGCCAATTGTCTTGCCCAGTCCGAAGCGCTCATGCGCGGTCGTTCTATGGATGAGGCGCGCGCCTTGATGCAGGCCAAAGGTCTGACCGGGGCAGAGCTGGAACGCCAAGCCCGCCACCGGGTGTTTCCGGGCAACCGCCCCTCAACCACGTTGATCTATCCGCGCCTTGATCCGTTCACGCTTGGCCAGATCATCGCGCTGTACGAGCACCGCGTGTTTGTCGAAGGGGTGATCCTGAACATCAACTCCTACGATCAATGGGGTGTTGAGTTGGGCAAGGAACTGGCCACCTCGCTGCAACCGGTCGTCGAGGGCACAGTGCCTGCGACGGGAAAAGACCCGTCAACCGCCGGGCTTGTTCATTATGTGCACCTGCACCGAGACTAGGCATCACAATTAGGCTCAGGGTTTCAGATCGTAGGTGATCCACATGGTGCGCGTGGCCAGTTTGTCATAAACGCCACGTCCCCGGTAATTGTCATCGGCGGTGATCCAGCGCACGGTAAGCCAGCCTTTTTCGCGGGCGACGTCTGCGACAGCAGTGATCAAGGCATCAGCCGCACCTGAACCGCGCGCCGACGGGTCCACAAAAAGATCGTCCAGAAAGCAATTTACGCCAGCCCGCAGCGGGCTTGCAAAAGGGCGGTAATGCGTCAGGCCAATCAGTGCGCCATCCGCATCCGCCGCAACCAACCCGTTGCATTCATGGGCGGGGTCCATCAACCAGCCAAAGACCCGCGCGCGCATCGCATCATCCTGATCCACTTTGTAGAATGCGGCATACCCCGCATAAAGCCGCGCCCAATCGTTCTTGTCCTCGGGTGTGACAGGACGGATGGTGACAGTGGGTTTTGCAGACATGAGATGTTCCTTTCACGCGTATGTTTCCCCGACAAGACCGCAACGCGCGCACCGCCGCAAGCTGCCTTATCCAACGTCAAGAAACCTGTGCGGCCTGCGTGCTTGCAAGTCTGCGACAGTTTAGCCAATCTGCGCCAAACGACGGAGGAGGAGACCCCGAAATGCTTGGCCAAATGATGTCACAACCCCTGCTGATTTCCAGTCTGATCAGCCATGCCGAACGCTATCACGCGTCTGGTGAAATTTATTCCGTCAACACCGGTGGTGGCGTTGAGCAGACAAATTGGGGGCAGGTGGCGCAGAATGCGCGTTTACTGGCGTCGGCACTGTCGAAACTGGGGCTGAAACCGCAAGCCCGCTGTGGCACGATTGCATGGAACAACCGCCGCCATCTTGAGATTTATTTTGGCACATCGGGCGGCGGTTTTGTATGTCATACGATCAATCCGCGCCTGTTTCCCGAACAATTGGTTTATATCCTGAACCATGCCGAGGATAAGGTTCTCTTCATCGACAAGACCTTTGTGCCTCTGATTGCTGCAGTGCGCGACAAGCTTGAGCATCTTGAGCACATCGTCTTGATGGACGGTCATGATGCGCAAGCTGCAGAAACTTTGCCGGGGCTGGTGTTTTATGACGATCTGATCGCGACGGGTGATGCGGGTTACGCATGGCCGGAAATGGATGAATATACCGCCTCAAGCCTTTGTTATACTTCAGGAACCACGGGAAACCCCAAGGGTGTCTTGTATTCGCACCGCTCTACTGTCTTGCATGCGCTGGCGGGGAATTTGCCGGATGCTGTCGCGATTGCAGCGGCTGACGTGGTCTTGCCAGTTGTGCCGATGTTCCACGTGAATGCATGGGGATCGCCCTATTGCTGCGCGATGAGTGGCGCGCGCCTGGTATTGCCGGGTCCGGGGCTGGATGGGCCGTCCTTGGTTAACTTGATTGATACCTACAACGTCACCCTTGCGATGGGTGTACCGACGATTTGGCTGGGATTGTTGGGTGAGGCCAAGAAGATCGGCAGCAAGCTGGCCAGTCTCAAACGCACGGTTGTTGGTGGTTCTGCTTGCCCGCCCTCGATGATCAAGGCGTTCCGCGATGAATACGGCGTTGATACGATTCATGCTTGGGGCATGACTGAGATGTCGCCTTTGGGGTCGGTGAACCGGCCACTCGCCAAACACAGCGCATTGCGCACCGAAGAACAGCACCGGCTGCGCGAAAACCAAGGGCGACCCGTATGGGGCGTCGAGCTGGAGATCCTAGATGAGAATGGCAATCCGTTGCCGCATGATGGCAAAGCTCAAGGCGATCTGGTGACACGCGGGCATTGGATTCTGGATGCCTATTTCCGCTCCACATCCGAAGAAACGCTTAGCAATGGCTGGTTCGATACCGGTGATGTCGCGACGATGGACCCTGACGGCTATGTGACAATCCGGGACCGGTCAAAAGACATTATCAAATCTGGTGGCGAATGGATCAGTTCGGTCGAGTTGGAAAACATCGCCATTGCGCATCCGGCGCTTGTGGATGCGGCTGTGATTGGTGCGCGCCATCCGAAATGGGACGAACGCCCGATCCTGATCGCGGTCAAGGCCGAAGGGCAGGACCCGAGCGAGGCCGATATTCTGGCCATTTTCGAAGGCAAAATCGCCAAATGGCAATTGCCCGATTGTGTGGTGTTTACTGACATTCTGCCGCGCAATGCGACAGGCAAGGTTCTCAAGCGGAACTTGCGTGATCAGTTTGGTGATGTCTTGATGGCGTAAGCCTGATTGATCCATCGTAAATCGTGAAAAAGGGGATGCAGCTATGCCTCCCCTTTTTTTTGTGTGGAGCGCGGTCAGGCGTTCAAACGCTTAAGCAATCGCAAACGGGTCGTCGATAACACCGATTAACTGTACCAGAAATGATCCGTCTTGCGCATCAAGCGCATCGACATAAAAGGCGTCTGTCTGTGCAACCGCTGCCGCAAGACTGGTGTCGCTTCCGTCAAACAGCGACATGACCATGATACCTTCATCAACGTTGCTAAGCCCTTTTATGGTCGCAAAATACGCGCCAAGTTCAGCTTTTTTTGCAAGAAAATCTTGATCAAGGAAGGTTTGCGGCACCGGGTCTGCCGCAAATTTCGCCCCGTTGATGATCGACAAGATAAAGCTTGGCGGTGTGATATCTGGGTTGTTGATCAATTGGTTCAGCCAGAAATCAAAACCATCCTGATCTGGCGCGCGCCCCAGCACGTTGTTGTAAACTGCTGTGATGAACGCTTCCGGGTCTGTCAGCGTCTTGCCGTCTTCGGCCAATACGTCAGCATAGGTTTCGCGGGTCTCGTCCTGATCATAAAATGCTTCGGCCATGCGGACCAGATCAAAGCCCTGATCATAAACAGATGCCCAGAAATACAACCCGATGGCATCCGGTGCGCGGTTAAAGTACGCGATGTAAAGCTCTGTGATATCTGCGAAATCTTGCTTTGATAGATTGGCAGGACCGTCGATAATTGCCAAATTCATCGGCCCGTCAAACAATGGTATTGTGGTTCCAAAATCCAGAAATTCGATCGATGTCAGCGTATCCGTGCCTTGGCCACCTTCCGTTTCTGTGCGCCGGTCCGTGATGCTAATACCATCCTGCCCCAGGATTAGGGTATAGGAGGCCTGATTGCCTTCGAAAAACACGGTATCAATGCCGTCACCACCGTCGATTTCATCATCACCCGCCGTTGCGATCAGGACATCGTCATTTGACGTACCGATCAGGGCCTGTCCCGAGCTTGAAACAACGCGCGGCGCGCTGAAAAGGCTCTCCAACGTGCCTTCTTGATCCACATAACTGACCCGCACTGATATCTGCGCGTCGATATCGGCGGCGCTTAATGCGTACATGCTTGCCGTTGCGCCGGTATCAAGGCCGTCCCGCAACCATGTATAGGAAAAAGTGCCCAATCCATCCGCGTCAGCAATACTGCTTGTGCTAACGCTAAGTGTGCGGCCTTCCTCGGCGATACCCATCAGAATGGCCGCACCACTTGGCGCGTCATTGACGTTTCGGATGGGAGCGGTTTGGCCGCTTAAGACAGTTTCCGCAGTGCCGCGCCCGTCGATGTAGGACACTTGCAAGGATATCTGCGCTCCGATATCGGGCGCGCCAAGCAAATAGGTGTTCCCGACAGCTCCGGTCGCTGCGCCTCCTCGGAACCAACTATAGGAGAATGTGCCCAATCCATCCGTATCGGCCAACCCAGAGGTGACAGCGGTCAAGATCGCCCCCTCAGCGTTTGAACCGCTAATACCGATCGAACCGGTTGGTGCCGCATTCGGCAGGTTGTTCTGGGTTTCGAATAACTCAATATGCGCTGCCGTCAGGAGAGCGGCCGGTAGCTGGTCATGGAAAACATTGATATAACTGCCGTCGCTAAGAGTGATCCGAGACACGTTCGAAAAAGGTTGGCTAATGGCTGCAAGGGCTTCGGCCATATTGCTAAAGCCACTGTCGATCAGCCGGATGACTTCATTCTGGAAAGAGAAGTCATAAAGCTGATCTTGGCCGTCACCCAGACCGAATTCGTAAATATCTGCACCGTCTTGGCCGAAAATCCTGTCGTTGCCCGCACCACCTCTGATGACATCCGCGCCACCGCCGCCTTGGATTTGGTCATCGTCGGCCCCGCCAAAGATCGTATCTGCGCCAAAGCCACCAAACAGCAGATCATTGCCGTCATCACCAAAGATCAGGTCATTATCTGCCTCACCGGAAATCTGATCCGCGCCACTGCCGCCAAACAGGGTATCGTCACCGTCGCCGCCGAACATCGAATCCGCACCGTCGCCGCCAAAGCCCTGATCGTTGCCACCTGCCGTCTGGATCTGATCGTTACCGCCCAGACCGTCGATTATGTCTGCAAACGCTGTGCCAAAGATCGTCTCGGCGGTATTGCTGGCAAGCGGCGGCGTTGACCCTTGGGTCACGAAACCGGCAATATCATAGCCGATGTCAGCAAGGATTGCCTTGTCATATTCGCTTGGCCGCATGCGGCTGCCGCTCGACAATGTCGGGTCCAATAGCACGATGTCGCCGGCAAATCCGTCAGCGACATGGCCCTCGAACGGGTCCAAAGGCACTGGAACGCCGCCATTTAATGCTGTCGCGTTAAAGCCATTAAAGCCCGGCGTACTACCGCCCACGATCAACGCGTCAAATGCACCCGATGTGCCCACGCCCAACACATGGCCAATCTCGTGGACGGCCACCGTAAAAAGGTCAAGCCTGTTCGAGGGCGGCTCATCCATGGTGTAATGCCAGTTGGTGTTGAGGTCAAAACTGACTATTCCTGTCCAAGGTTCAAAGTTGGAGACGGCATCACCGCCTTGAAAGCTGTCCGAAATACGGGCACGATTCGCGTCACCAGCCAGATCGTAGCCGCTGGGCCCCGCAACCGCGGCAGTGGACCCGGGAAACGTCCGCGCGCCCACAAAGATCAGAATGTCGTCAATTGGCGCGGCCAAGGTGATCTGGTGAATGACCGACGGATTGCTGGGGTCCGAGATCTCGAAAGTCGAACCGGCGGGAATATCCACAAACTCGTCGCGGATCAAAGACTCCCATTCGGCAGCGGCTGCCTCAAGCGTAGCGCGACGCGCGGGATCGTTGAAAAACCCATTTACATCAAAGCGGTAGTCGAATTTGATTGTAAACGACATAGATATCTCTCCGACCGCCGATCAACGGTATCCTGTCTGATGCTACCTGCATGCAGGTCGCTTGCCCACCCGGCATGCCCGGATTCTTCGTCAATTCGGCAAGGCCCCGCTGATCGCTGGCGGGCATGCCTTTTGTGCCCAGCCTTAACAACCACATGATTATCAAAGCTTGGTTCCCAATCGCCAAAAAGCGACCGGATTGGTTCGAGTATGAAAAAGGTTATGGGCGGCATTATGGCCAAGATTTGGTCATTCAAGGCATTGCAGTGGCGTGCACTTACAAAGCCAATTAAATTGTCGGCGCAAAGCTATGTCAGGACCACAGTACCCTTTGGCGTTTGCAATCGCGCGACAAAGCCGTGAGTGACGCCGCCATAGACCGGCAGGTCAGCGCCGATGGCTTGATATACCGCCGCAAGGGCGTTTGGGTCAGGATCAACAGCATAGATGTCCTCGAGAGTTGTCCCGCCGGTCGTCGTTGATCCGGGATGAGCGGCACCTTGCCAGTCGATGAAAAACGGCAACCGACCGGGCCAACGCGGATCATTCAGGCGCATGATCCGCCATTCCAGCAGCGTACCATCGGGCCTTGACCTGGACATTGCAACCGGGGGGGCGACCTTGATACCGGCCGCTTGCACCCGCTTGGCCACAGCCTCCAGATCATCACATGATAGGGCAAAACTGTACATGCAGGGCTGCTGCAATGCGGCGACGTCTTTGCCCCATGTTCCTTCGAGGTCTTGAAGCGGGTCCGGTGCAAGGATTTCCAGATAGGTCGCCTTGGAAAAGCTGGACAGCGCGTTGCGCGTACCAAAACCGGGGTGCGTCCCACCGGGGGCAGGGGCCACGCCCGTCAGATCAGCAAAGATCGCACACCCTTTATCTAGGTCGGGCGCTGCCCATAAAATGTGATCCATTTGGATGTTCATATCGGCGCTTTCCTTATGCTTGATCCATTCTTGCCTGAGGCGCCAACACTGGCAACCCCACAGTTGATGCACCGCATTTGAGGCAATAGAAATCAAGTGTGGGGAACAACATTCAGGTCTGTTTAGCGCTTCTTCATGTTTTTGGTGCCAGATGGCGCACAAAAGACTGCCCTTGCATCACTGAATTGCCTTTTCCCGGAGAATCCCATCATGCCCGGATCTGATCAAACCTCTGTTTGTGCGCATTTTTTCGATGATCGACGCATCTGGTGTTGATCGGCGGAGAGCGCATCGCAAATGTACGACCACTTGCCCAAAAGAAAGTGGTGATTGTCGACGACTCCCGGGTCATCCGCGACTGGCTGCGCGTCGTCCTTCAAATGGACCACCGGCTGAGCGTTGTCGGAGAGGCAAAGAACGCCGTCGAAGCGCGGCAAATCATCAAAAACACCGCGCCGGATGTGGTCACATTGGACATAGAGATGCCGGGCATGAGCGGTCTCGATTTTCTGGAAAAGCTTATGACATTGCGCCCCACACCCGTGGTGATGATTGCAGGCGGCACGCAGCGCAATTCAGAGGCAACCATCAAGGCTCTTTCACTCGGCGCCGTTGATTGCATTCTGAAGCCAACAACACTTGTCGATCAAACTGTTCTGCGCGATATCACACGCCGTGTTTTCTCGGCTGCCTGTAGCAATATCAGACCTTTGCGCCGTGTCACGCACCACGCGTCGCCAAGTGCATCATTTACCGGGCAAAAGCACATGCCCTTGATCTTGATCGGCGCATCCACCGGCGGCGTTGCCGCGCTTGAGACTGTGCTATTTTCGCTGGACCCTAACGGACCTCCAGTGGTGATTGTCCAACATATGCCGGGCGCGTTTCTGGTCAGCTTTTCGCAGCAATTGGACCGCAAATTGCCTCAGGATGTGAGCATCGCCCGAGAGAATGAGATCCTTTCGCAAGGGATGGTGCGCATCGCACCCGGGCTGGGACAACATACCGGCGTGCGCAAGATCGCATCAACATGGCAATGCTATTTTACACCCAATGAGGATAATTTGCCTTATTGCCCCTCTGTTGATCACCTGTTCAGGTCGGCGTTTTCCATGTCAGAGGATATCATTGCCGTCATTCTTACCGGTTTGGGGCGCGATGGCGCTGCGGCGATGCATGAATTGCACCGCGCGGGCAGCCATACCATCGGCCAAGACTGTCAAAGCAGTGTTGTCTATGGCATGCCGCGCGCGGCGTGGGAAATGGGTGCCGTTGCAGAGCAGCGGGACGTCATTCACATCGGGGATGCCGTCAATGACGCGGTGGCAAGCCATCCGAAATGGCGCCGGGGAACATCAAAATGAACGGGGTCCGTCATGTCATCACCCAAGGCGAGCATATGGTTTCTACAGAACCAGATCTATACATCTCGACGCTACTTGGCTCATGCGTTGCTTGTTG
>JAFMHE010000157.1 GCA_017854675.1 Paracoccaceae bacterium
TTGTATTGGCAAGTTGCGCGTGTCATGGTACCTGCACTGGCGCCGCTCTCCAAGAGCATCGTCCAGACAGCCCGAAAATCACTTCACCGCGCCCCCTGAGGGCCTCACAAAGCACACACAACTGAGTGAACTTGCCGACAAAAAGTGGCAAGACCCGCTTGGCCACCCTATCTGCTGTTCAACGCAACAAGGAAGCAGTCATGTTCGACACAAATAAGAAGCTGGAAGTCAGCCAAGAGCAGCTCAAGATTATTGAGGATGCGCTGCACACGCAGTCCAAAATCCTGCACGTACAGGCAGATGCCGGCGGCAGCGGTGCACATGCACGGCTGAACGAGGTAAAGACCATTTTGGCAATGCTCGCGCAACACGCGCCAGCACCCGAGAAGGCCGTCAATGCCAGACAGCCCAGCTGGTTCAGCCTGACACGCAGCATGCCGTAACTGGCAACCACGCCAAGATTAATCTGCGCAACGCATAAAAAAAGCCGCCCCCGAACCGAGGGCGGCTTTGTTCTGTGATCACCATGGTTGAATGTTACTCGAGCGCTTCCATGACCTCGTCAGAGGCCTCAAAATTCGCCGTGACACGCTGCACGTCATCGTCATCTTCCAAGGCATCAATCAGCTTCATCAGCTTTTGCATGCCTTCCAGGTCCAATTCCGTGGTTGTTGTCGGTCTCCACACCAGCTTGGTTGATGTGCTTTCGCCCAGTTCCGCCTCAAGCGCTGTCGATACTTCATTCAGGTCGGTATCCGCGCACCAGACGACATGGCCATCCTCAGAGCTTTCGACGTCCTCTGCGCCCGCCTCGATTGCGGCCATCATCACCGTGTCAGCATCGCCCACTTCGGCTGGGTAGGTCACTTCGCCTTTGCGGTCGAACATGAACCCGACGCTGCCCGTCTCGCCCAGATTACCGCCGTTCTTGGTAAATGTGGAACGCACGGTGGATGCGGTGCGGTTGAGGTTGTCAGTCATCGTCTCGACAATCACCGCGACGCCATTGGGGCCGTACCCCTCATAGCGTATTTCCTTGTAATCCTCGCCCTCGCCCGCAACCGATTTCTTGATCGCGCGGTCGATGTTGTCCTTGGGCATAGAGGCTTGCTTTGCCTCTTTGATCACCATCCGCAAACGCGGGTTCTTATCAGGGTCCGGATCACCCATCTTGGCAGCAACTGTGATTTCCTTGCTTAGCTTGGAAAACATCTTGGCGCGGATCTTGTCCTGACGCCCCTTGCGGTGCTGGATGTTTGCCCATTTGGAGTGACCGGCCATGTAACCCTCGCTTTGTCATATCTGATAATTTCGCCTTTCTATATGGCAGCAACGCGCCTGCGGCAAGCGGCAGCCGCGCCCGTCACATGGCGTTTACATTCTCACAATTTGCGCGCTACATCGGAGCCATGAGCACAGATCAAATCATCCTCTTCTCTCTCTTCGGCGCTGTCTTTGGCATGCTGCTGTGGGGTAAATTCCGGTACGATATCGTGGCGTTCTCTGCGCTGATGATCGGTGTGGTGCTGGGGGTTGTCCCCTCAAAGGACGCATTCAACGGCTTTGGCCACCCTGCGACGCTTGTCGTGGCGCTGGTGTTGGTGGTTTCGGCCGGGCTGGTCCGGTCGGGTGCTGTGTTGTTGATCACGCGGACGCTGGTTGATTCTTCGCGGTCGCTGGGCGCGCATATCACGCTGATGGGCGCGGTCGGCGGTATTCTGTCGGCTTTCATGAACAACGTGGCCGCCCTTGCCTTGCTGATGCCAGTGGACATTCAGACCGCGCGCAAAGCAGGCCGCGCGCCGGGGCTTACCCTGATGCCGCTCAGCTTTGCGACGATCCTTGGCGGCATGGTCACGCTGATCGGCACGCCGCCCAACATCATCATCGCCTCGATCCGGCAGGATTCGTTGGGAGAGCCGTTTGGCATGTTCGATTTCGCCCCTGTGGGCGGCATAGCGGCGATTGCGGGTCTCTTGTTTGTTGCCCTTGTGGGCTGGCGGCTGATCCCCGCGCGCGAAGACGCAGCCTTGGCTGCCGAAGACCTGTCTGAATATATTGCCGAACTGGTGGTGCCCGAGGACAGCAAACACATTGGCAAGCGTCTGGATGAATTGACCGAAGTCGCCGACAAAGCTGACGTTGCGATCCTTGGTTTGATCCGTGACGGCCAACGCCTTTATGGGCAATCGCGCAGCGTGATATTGCGCGCAGGCGACGCGCTGGTGCTTGAGGCGACGCCCGATGCGCTGGACGAATTGCGCAGTACGCTTGATCTGGCATTGGCCGACACCGCCCGCGAAGAGCATCTCAAGGCTGGTGGCGAAGGCGTCGAGATCATCGAAGTCGTTGTGACCGAAACCTCCCGACTTGCAGGGCGCACGGCGAAAACCGTTGGACTTGCATGGCGTCAACGCACCGTGCTGCTGGGTATTTCGCGTCAGGGTCGCAAGATCACGTCGCATCTGCGCAGCACCGAATTGCGCGCAGGTGACATCCTGCTCTTGTTGGTGCCGCGCGACACCGCCGCGCATGTGACCGATTGGTTGGGCGTGTTGCCCTTGGCCCACCGGGGCCTTGCCGTGACCGAAAACAGCAAAGTGTGGCTCGCCATCGGCCTGTTTGCAGGTGCTGTGATCGCGGCCAGCTTTGGCATCATCTATCTGCCCGTCGCTTTGGGCCTTGTGGTGATTGCCTATGTTCTGGCAAAAATCGTGCCGCTGTCGGAACTCTACACCCATATCGAATGGCCTGTGGTGGTCTTGCTGGGGTCGATGATCCCGCTGGGGGCCGCGCTTGAGACCTCGGGCGGCACAGAGCTGATTGCGGGCGCGTTGTTGTCGCTGACAGATGGGCTTGCGCCGTGGATCGTGCTGACCGTGCTTATGGTTGTGACGATGACGCTGTCTGATGTTCTCAACAACACCGCCACCACCATTGTTGCGGCGCCCGTCGGTATCCAGATGGCGCAGACGTTGGGCGTGTCGCCTGATCCGTTCCTGATGGCCGTGGCCGTTGCAGCATCTGCTGCGTTCCTGACCCCGATCGGGCACAAGAACAACACGCTGATCCTTGGCCCCGGCGGGTACGGCTTTGGCGATTACTGGCGTATGGGTCTGCCGCTTGAGATTATCATCATCGCGGTGTCGATCCCGTCGATACTGGTGTTCTGGCCGCTTTAGGCTGACAGAACGCACACTGCCGGTTCTTTGTCTGCGCTTATTTCCATGGATGTTGTGTTGATGGTCAAGTGATTGGCCTTGGCCGCCAGGGTTTGCCTTGCATGGCAAACGCGCAAGACGATCTTGATTGAAACGGGCATCCAGAACGCGACCCTTGGCATTACGCTGGCTGCGCTGATCTCTGGCCAAAACGAAGGGTTCAGCGCGATGGCGTTGCCCTCAGCCGGGCATGGCATCACGATGTATTTTGTGGCCCTCCCCTTTGTGGTCCGGTTTCGCAGCCGCGAGGCGCCGCTGCTACCAGATGAACGGGATCATAACGCTGGCCAGCACAGACATCGACAGGTTCAGCGGCGCGCCGATGCGCAGGAAGTCGGTGAATTTGTACCCACCCGGACCGTAGACCAGCGTATTGGTCTGATACCCGATGGGCGTTGCAAAGGCACAGGACGCCGCAATCATCACCGCAACGACCAAGGGACGCGCATCTATGCCAAGCGCTGCGGCCAATGAAATCGCAATCGGTGTCATGATCACGGCGACCGCATTGTTTGATACAATCTCTGTCAGCACAGTGGTCAACAGAAAGACGCAGAAGATTACAACGGTCAGCGGCAAGGTGCTGAGCGTCGGCGCGATGTTATCGACCAACAGGCTGATCGCTCCGGAATTTTGCAGCCCCGCACCGACAGCCAACATCGAAAAAATCAGCGCCAGAAGCCTGCCATCGACAAAAGAGAACGCCTCTTCTGCATCAATGCAGCCTGTCACCAGAACGACCGCCACCGCCACGACCGCCAGCAACAAGATCGGTGCCACGTTGAAGGCCGCCAGAATGACAATCCCCGCCAGCGCCGCGATGGCAATCGGCGCATGGCCACGCCGGTAGGCACGCGCAGAGGGATGGCTGACGTCCACCATGTCCATGTCTGCGGCCAGCCGCGAGATGTCTTCTGCAGACCCTTCCAGCAGCAGCGTATCGCCAACTTTGACAATTAATTCATCCAGTTGCATGCCGATGTTCTGGTTACGCCGATGTACCGCCAGCGGATAAACCCCGTACCGCCGCCGCAACCGCATCGAGCCCAAGGACCGCCCCACCATCCGGCACCCCGGTGTGATCAGAACCTCGACCGTGGTTGTTTCAACGGCGGACAATTGATCGACCCGCTTGAGGTCTTTGGTCGCCTGCAAGCTCAGCAATTCGGTCATCTGGGTGCGCAACACGATGCGGTCGCCGATCTGTAGCTCGACACCTTTGAGGTTGCGCCGCAATGACGTGTCCCCGCGGATCACGTCGATCAGGCGCACGCCCTCGCGCTTGAAAAGCTTCACGTCCAGCACTTCACGCCCGATCAGGTTGCTTTCAGGCGGGATCACAGCCTCGGAGAAAAACCTCATCTTTGAGCGGTCCGACAGCATCACCGCCATAGAATCGCGGTCCGGCAACAGTTTGCGCCCGAAAAGCGCCATATACGTCAGCCCCCATGCACAAACGATCAGACCAATCGGCAGGATTTCAAAAATCCCGAACGGCTCCATCCCTTGGGACCGTGCAACACCGTCAACCAGCAGGTTCGTGGACGTCCCGATCAGGGTCAGCGACCCGCCCATGATCGCGGCATAAGACAGCGGGATCAACAGCTTGGACGCCTTTGTTCCCAGTGTTTTGCTCAACTGGACAACCACCGGGATCATCACGACCACCACGGGTGTGTTGTTCATAATAGCGCTTGCGCCCATCACCGACAGGATCACGCCGACCACCGCCATCTTGGGGTTGGTACGGGCATAGCGTTCGGCGAGTTGCGTCAGCACATCCAACGCGCCGGTGCGCACCAATGCGCCCATCACGATGAACATCGCCGCGATGGTCCAGGGGGCGGAATTGCTCAGCACCAAACGCGCATCCTCGTAGGGCAACACGCCCACGGCCAGCAGGATCGCAGCACCACAAAGCGCCACCACTTCGGTCGGGAAAGTTTCGCGCAAAAACAGGATGAACATCAGGACAACAACCCCGATGGTCAAAACCGCACTGCCCGTTTCAGAAAGGTTCAGAAGGCTCATGTCACGCACTACCTTTGGATGCTGCCCGATGTACTCAAGTCCTGTGTCTTCAAGTGTCGCCCATCGCCACATCAGGTTCAAGCTTGGGGCGCGGCTGTACAAGATACATGCCGATGAACATCGCCGACAGCGCAATCCAGATCGTTGAGGCATAGGCCTCGTCCAGAATAAGCCATGCCCAGATCAACCCGGACCCCGTCACCAGATAGGACACCTGCACAGTAAAGACCGCACCTGTGCGCCCGGCCAGCCAGACATAGGTCGCGTAGACGAATACATGCACAACCGATGCGGTCAGCAACCCCTGTTGGGCAACGGGCATTGGCCATTCAGGCGTGATATATTGACCCGATGCCACAACGACCGGCGCCATCACCACCGCGCCCATCAAAGATGCCCCAAACATCACCTGAAACGGGCCCAACCCTTGGGTGCCCCATTTGGCGATGAAATTGCCTTCAAACGCATAGCACAGCGTCGTAAGCACATAGACCGCCGCCCAAAACACCGGCACCTCTTGGCCCAGATCCACGCCGGGCGCGATGATCATCAGCACCCCGGCCAAACCGAACAGCAATCCGACGATCCGCCGCCATGCAAGGCTGTCCATCCCAAGACCGAGGGCGATCACGAAGGCAAACATCGGGATCATACTGACGAGCAACGACATAATCCCCGAAGGCAGATGCACCGCCGCCTGATAAGACAGCGAATTGGGCACAATCGTCCCGATCATGGCCAGTGTAAGATATAACCTTAACGCTGCAAAATTCAGCGGCAGGCGCCGCCGACGGTAGGCACAGATCCCCGCCATCAGCGTCGCACCAATGACCAACTGCCAAAAAACCAGACCAAAATGACCGTAACCTGTGCTGACCGCGATCTTGATCATCGGCTGGGTCAGCCCCCAGCCCGCGCCCATCAGCACCAGACAAAGCGTGAAAAACCCGATCTCGCGCCGGGTCATGGCAGAACGATCACGGAGCGCTGTCCTGCAATTGTCCGCCCTGCCGTACCGGCACAATACGCGTCGCGCGCCCGGTGCGGTCATCGGTTTCCACATAGACGCCCGACAACGTCGCCTCACCGTTGGCGGGTGTGAACCGTTCTTTCGGCATGCCCGTGATAAATCGCCGCAGGGGTTCGGTCTTTTCCATGCCGATCACGGAATGGTAATCGCCGCACATCCCGGCATCCGACAAATAGGCCGTGCCCTTGGGCAGGATCATCGCATCGGAGGTTGGCACATGCGTATGCGTGCCCACAACCAAGGACGCGCGCCCGTCGCACCAATGGCCCGTCGCCATCTTTTCCGATGTCGCCTCGCAATGGATATCGACAATGATCGCGGATGCCATGCCGCCCAAAGGATGGGTTTTAAGCACCTGATCTAGCGCTGAGAACGGATCATCAAAGGGCCGCTTCATAAACACCTGACCCAGTGCCTGGGTGACCAACACCTTGCGCCCGTTCTTGGCAGTGAACAGTTTAAACCCCTTGCCCGGTGCATTTTTCGAGAAATTCAAAGGCCGGATGATGCGCGGTTCCTGCTCAATATAGCTAAGCATATCCTTTTGATCAAAGGCGTGATCACCCAAGGTCAGACAATCGGCACCCGCATCCAGCAGCGCCTTGGCATGCGCGCCGGATAGCCCCATGCCAGAGGTCGCGTTTTCACCATTCACCACCACAAAGTCGAGCTTCCACGCCTCGCGCAGCTTGCTGAGATTTTCGGTAATCGCGCGGCGGCCGGCGCGGCCCATGACATCGCCAAGAAAGAGTATTTTCATGTCCCACCGTTAGGGCCGATTCCAGCCAAGGGCAAGCGGCAGCGCTCAGATCATTGGCCGCGTCCGCCCCACAATCACCACGGTCAGTTCACAGTGTTGACGAAGATTTAGCTCAAATACTTTGCAACAAGGGGCAAAGCATTCCATGGCTGATAAAATTGAAGGTTTGATCATTAGCGAAATCCTTGCGGATAACGCTGGCAATGCGGCATCTGATACCGATGGTGACGGCAGTGCGAACAAGGCCGATGAATTCGTCGAGATTCAGAATACCAGCAACAGCACCGTGTCTCTCGACGGGTTCGAGCTTTGGTCAGAAAAAGTCGGACTGCTTTATGCTTTTGGCGCCAGCGACACAATCGCGGGCGGCCAGACAGCCACGGTGGTCGCTGAATACACCGGCACACCCCCGCCGGGGTTTTACGATTCAGGCGAATCCAACAATGTGAACTGGCTGCCTGATGGCGAAGGGCAAAAGTTCGATTCGATCTTTCTGGTCAACCGTGACACCGGCGAATACGTCGTGCTGTCTTATGGCGATCCCCCACGCACGCCGACACTGCCCGGCACTTTCCCCGGCACGGCACGGATCGGTGCGGGCGAAGCCATCGACAGCAATTCGCCCAACGGCGTTGCGTTCGCCCGCAATGCCGATGGCGATTTCGTGGAAACCTCACCCGATCCCGGCACCCCCGGCGTGCCGTGTTTCTGCCCCGGTACGATGATCAGCACGGATCAAGGGCCGGTCGCAGTCGAGGATTTGAAGCCCGGCATGTTGCTGTGGTCGCGTGATGCGGGCTTTGTGCCGTTGCGGGCCGTCCGCCGCGCTGTGATCTCAGCGGGGCGGGCGAACGCCGACCCCACGCTATGGCCCATCCTGCTGACACAAGGGGTGCTTTCACTGCGGACCGCAATCAAGGTTTCCCCTAACCACCGTTTCCTGCTGAACGCCCCACAAGCCAGCTTGTTGTTCGGTGCGGCGGAGGTGCTGGTTGCAGCAAAACATCTGATCGGCGACGGGGCCGTGCAGATGAACCCGCAGGGCAAGCCCCTGACTTATTACCATTTGTTGTTGGATACTCACACGATTCTGATGGCTCAAGGCATCTGGACCGAAAGCCTGTTTCTGGGTGACGCCACCTTGGATCATCAGAAATTCCTGACACTATGGGATGTAATGCCGGGCATTGATCTGAGTGCCATAACCCACGCCACAACCGCCCGACCGGTCCTTGCC
>JAFMHE010000158.1:0-3044 GCA_017854675.1 Paracoccaceae bacterium
CCGGTGCCTGCACGGCGCAGATCGCTGGGGTCTTTGCCATGCTGAACGTCGCCGGTTTGCGCCATGAAGCCGTCGATGACGCGGTGAAACACCACCCCGTCATAGGCGCCTGCAGCGGCGAGCGCTGTAATCCGCTCTACGTGCTGGGGTGCGATGTCCTCAAGCAGATCAATCGTGACGGTGCCATTGGCCTCACCCGCCACCTCGATCTGGATGCCCGACGCCGCAGCAGTCGTACCGACGAGTGCCGCGAAAAATCCCGCTGCAATAGGATTACGCATCTGCGGCAACCTTGACGCTGATCATGCGGTCAGGGGCGGCTGGTGGTTCACCCACTGCAAGCGCGTCCACATGTGCCATGCCAGAAATGACCTGACCGTAAACGGTGTATTGGCCATTCAGGAAATCGTTGTCTTTGAAGTTGATAAAGAACTGGCTGTTAGCGGAATCAGGGTTGGCAGAACGTGCCGCACCCAGCGACCCACGGGCATGCGGGATTTTCGAGAATTCAGCAGGCACATTGCCCAGATCAGAGCCACCGGTACCGGCGGCACGGATGTTGAAATCACCTTCCATGTTGCCATGTTCCACATCACCGGTCTGGGCCATGAAGCCCGGGATCACGCGGTGAAAGGCGACGTTGTCGTATTTGCCCGCGCGCGCGAGCTCTTTCATACGCGCGACATGCTTGGGCGCAATCTCGGGCAGCAGTTGAATAGCGACGGTGCCGCCTGTCAGTTCCATCAGGATGGTGTTCTCGGGGTCTTTGATCTCGGCCATGTGGCGCTCCTCTAATGCGAAATTTACCCCTACCTAGGCACGTTTTCACAGATTGCCAAGCAAGCGGATTGACCTTGTGGGCCAGAACGGCAAAACACGGGCCAAACAACAGCGGTGCGAGGGCGGAAAATGGCGTGGAAAACACTTGACGAGATGGATCTGCAAGGCAAACGGGTCTTGTTGCGGGTCGATATCAATGTGCCTGTGGAAAATGGCCGCATTACCGACACCACCCGCATCGACCGCATCGTTCCCACCGTTCGCGATATCCTTGCCAAAGGCGGCAAACCTACGCTGATTGCGCATTTCGGACGGCCCAAGGGCAAAGTAAACCTTGATCTGAGCCTTGAGCAGATTGTGCCGGCCCTGTCAGATGCAATTGGTGAAACGGTTCATCTGATCGAAACCCTTGAAGGGGCAGAGCATCCAACCGAAGAAGCCAACCGCGCGCCTGTCCTTTTGCTGGAAAACATCCGCTTTCACCCCGGCGAAGAAGCCAATGACCCTGCATTCGCGGCGCGTCTGGCCACATTGGGGGATGTCTATTGCAATGATGCGTTTTCAGCGGCGCACCGCGCGCATGCCTCGACCGAAGGGTTGGCGCATCATTTGCCATCCTGTGCCGGTCGTTTGATGCAGGCAGAGTTGCGCGCGCTGGAAGCGGCATTGGCAGCCCCCGAACGCCCTGTCGGGGCCGTTGTCGGCGGTGCGAAAGTGTCGACCAAGATTGCCTTGCTGGAAAATCTGGTCAACCGGTTGGATGTGCTGGTGATTGGCGGCGGTATGGCCAATACATTTTTGGCAGCCCTTGGCGCCGATATGGGTGCGTCCCTGCAAGAGCCAGATTTCTATGAGACCGCCAAAGACATTATGACGCAGGCCGACAAGGCCGGGTGCCGCGTGATCCTGCCGGTTGACGGGCTGGTGGCAACAGAATTTGCAAAAGGTGCGTCCCATGAGGTGGTGCAGCTTGGGCCCGATACGGTGCTTGCGCCCGATCAGATGGTGCTTGATGCGGGACCAGATAGCATTGCGACCCTGCGCGCCGCTTTTGAGGGTCTAAAAACCCTGATCTGGAACGGCCCGATGGGCGCGTTTGAAATCCCGCCCTTTGACACAGCGACAGTCGCGGCGGCACAAGCAGCAGCAGCGCTGACACGTGATGGCCGCCTTATCAGCGTCGCGGGTGGTGGTGACACGGTTGCAGCCCTCAACCAAGCAGGCGTTGCGGATGATTTTACCTATATTTCAACCGCTGGCGGCGCGTTTCTGGAATGGATGGAAGGTAAAACCTTGCCCGGAGTTGCCGCCCTGTCTGCGTGAGCGGTCCAATACCCGGGCCAACCTGTTGCAAATCTGCGCATTTTCGGGCGTTGCGCCGCTTGGGGGATTCACAATGCGAATCACCTATGACATGATGACATTACGTCCGCAAAGAGACGCATCGAGGCAGATCACCATGAACCGTACCGCGCGCCCCGCATTTGGCACATTGTTCTTTTTTGCAATCGCTTTTGCCCTCAGCCTGTATTTCACCTTTGCCGCTGTGCAGGGTGACTTTGGCCTGTTTCGCCGGACGGAAATCGTCGCTGAAAGTCAGGATTTGCGCAAGCAACTGACCCAAGTAGAGACCGAAGTCGCGTTGATGGAAAACCTGACGCGGCGGATGTCGGATGATTACCTTGATCTGGACTTGCTTGACGAACGTGCACGCAAGGTGCTTGGCATGGTGCGCCCCGACGAGATTGTCATTCGCTGATCGCGCCATAGGTCAAGGGGCCAAAACGCCCTACCCATCCCCGTTCGAATCCGGTATGGATTAGTTTAACGCTAAACTACTTTGGTGAAATCCGTTTTCACGAACCCGAGGAGAAGCCCATGGCGGCCAAGAAACCGACCAAGACCCCCAATGTCTCAGCCGATGAGTTGAAGGCGTATTACAAAGATATGTTGCTGATCCGGCGCTTTGAGGAAAAAGCGGGCCAGCTTTATGGAATGGGTTTGATTGGCGGGTTCTGCCATCTTTATATCGGCCAGGAAGCGGTCGTTGTCGGCCTTGAGGCTGCCGCCGAAGAAGGCGACAAGCGCATCACGTCCTACCGCGATCATGGCCATATGCTGGCTTGTGGTATGGACCCTAACGGCGTCATGGCCGAATTGACGGGTCGCGAAGGCGGTTATTCCAAGGGCAAGGGCGGCTCCATGCACATGTTCTCGAAAGAGAAGAATTTCTATGGCGGTCACGGGATTGTCGCGGCACAGGT
>JAFMHE010000158.1:3306-8184 GCA_017854675.1 Paracoccaceae bacterium
ATGGATGTTCTGGCCGTGAAAGCGGCTGGCGAGACTGCGGTTGCGCACTGCCGTTCTGGCAAGGGCCCCTATATCCTTGAGATCAAAACATACCGCTATCGCGGACATTCCATGTCCGATCCGGCCAAATACCGCACCCGCGAAGAAGTCCAGAAGATGCGCGACGAACGCGATCCGATCGAAGCTGTGCGCACCCTGCTGTTGACCGGCAAACACGCAAGCGAGGATGATCTGAAAACCATTGACAAAGACATCAAGAAGATCGTGAACGAAAGCGCAGAATTTGCGAAAACCTCGCCGGAGCCGCATTTAGACGAGCTTTGGACCGATATCTACGCAGAGCTGGAGGCTTAAATCATGGCAACAGAAATCCTTATGCCCGCCCTCAGCCCGACCATGGAAGAAGGCACGCTGACCAGATGGTTGGTCAAAGAAGGCGACACTGTTTCGTCCGGCGATATCATGGCCGAGATCGAAACCGATAAAGCAACCATGGAGTTCGAAGCTGTTGACGAAGGCAAGATCGGCAAGATTCTGGTGCCTGAGGGCACAGAGGGCGTCAAAGTAAACACCGTTATTGCAGTGCTGCTGGAAGACGGCGAAACCGCAGATGATATTGCGTCCGCTGCATCCAGTCCGGCAACAGCGCCGGTCCCCGCGGACAAGGCGCAATCGTCCGAAGATGCGCCAGCCGCCGGAATGAGCCATCCGGAGCCGAACGTTGACGTGACGCCAGATTGGCCCGAAGGCACAAAGCTGAAACAGCAAACCGTCCGCGAAGCGTTGCGCGACGGTATGTCAGAAGAGATGCGCCGCGACGACAGTGTGTTCCTGATGGGTGAAGAGGTCGCGGAATACCAAGGCGCCTACAAAATCTCGCAAGGGATGCTGGATGAATTTGGCCCCAAGCGGGTTATTGATACTCCTATCACGGAACACGGTTTTGCCGGTATCGGTGTCGGTGCCGCCTTTGGTGGGTTGCGCCCGATTGTGGAGTTCATGACGTTTAACTTCGCCATGCAAGCCATTGATCACATTATCAACTCTGCGGCCAAGACGCTGTACATGTCGGGCGGTCAAATGGGCGCGCCCATGGTGTTCCGAGGTCCGAACGGGGCCGCGGCCCGTGTTGGCGCACAGCATTCCCAAGACTACGCCGCATGGTACATGCAGATACCGGGTCTCAAGGTTGCGATGCCCTACTCTGCGTCGGACTATAAAGGGTTGATGAAAACCGCGATCCGCGATCCGAACCCGGTGATCTTTCTGGAAAACGAAATCCTGTATGGTCGCAGTTTTGACGTGCCGGATCTGGACGATTACACCGTTCCGTTTGGCAAGGCGCGCATCTGGCGTGAAGGCACCGATGTGACCATCGTCAGCTTTGGCATCGGGATGAGCTATGCCTTGCAAGCCGCTGAAAAGCTTGCTGAAGGTGGGATAAGTGCCGAGGTCATAGACCTGCGCACACTGCGCCCGATGGATACGCCCGCGATCATCAAATCCGTGATGAAAACCAACCGTCTTGTCACGGTCGAGGAAGGCTGGCCGCAAGGGTCGGTCGGCAATTACATCTCGAGCGTGGTGATGCAGGAGGCGTTCGATTATTTGGACGCGCCTGTGATCAACTGCACCGGCAAGGACGTACCCATGCCATATGCTGCAAACCTAGAGAAACACGCACTGCTGACGGTTGACGAGGTCATCGCCGCCGTCAAAAAAGTCACCTACAAATAAGGAGCGGATACGATGCCAATAGAAATCCTCATGCCCGCCCTGTCGCCCACGATGGAAGAAGGCACGCTTGCCAAATGGCTCGTCAAAGAAGGCGATAGCGTCGCATCGGGTGACGTGATGTGCGAGATCGAAACCGACAAAGCCACGATGGAGTTCGAGGCCGTTGACGAAGGCGTGATCGGCAAAATCTTTGTGACAGAAGGCACCGAAGCGGTGAAAGTGAACACCGCGATTGCTGTTTTGCTGGAAGATGGTGAAAGCGCAGATGACATAAGCGCTGCCGCACCCGCTGCACCTACAGCCGAAACGCCAGAAGCACCGCCTGAAAAATCCGCTGAAGTAAAAACCGAACAGACTACAGCAAAGGCACCCGGCGGGACGCGTGTCTTCGCCTCACCGCTTGCACGCCGCATCGCAGCCGACAAGGGTCTTGACCTTGAGCAGATCACAGGGTCCGGCCCGCACGGTCGTATCGTAAAGGCAGATGTTGAAAACGCGACTGCGGCACCTGCTACGGCGTCGCAACCCTCCAGCGCGCCAGCAGAGGCAACTGCCAAACCTGCAACAGCAGCGACAGGGCCCTCAACAGAGACTGTTCTCAAAATGTACGAAGGCCGTGCATTCGAGGAAGTGAAACTGGACGGCATGCGCAAGACAATTGCCGCACGGTTGACCGAAGCGAAACAGAGCATCCCGCATTTCTACCTGCGCCGTGACATCAAACTGGACGCGCTCTTGGCCTTCCGGGGACAATTGAACAAGCAGCTAGAACCGCGCGGCATCAAGCTAAGCGTGAATGATTTCATCATCAAGGCCTGCGCGCTGGCCTTGCAGCAAGTGCCGGACGCCAATTCCGTTTGGGCAGGCGACCGCACATTGAAACTGAAGCCGTCCGATGTCGCTGTCGCAGTGGCGATTGAAGGGGGCCTGTTCACCCCTGTCCTCAAGGATGCAGAGATGAAATCGCTCTCCGCCCTGTCGGCCGAGATGAAAGACCTCGCCGCACGTGCACGCGACCGCAAATTGGCGCCACACGAATATCAAGGCGGTAGCTTTGCCATCTCCAACCTCGGGATGTTCGGCATCGACAACTTTGATGCCGTGATCAACCCGCCCCATGGCGCGATCCTGGCAGTTGGTGCGGGGGTAAAGAAACCTGTCGTTGGCAAAGACGGTGAGTTGGGCGTTGCAACAGTGATGTCAGTGACGCTGTCCGTCGACCACCGTGTGATTGACGGTGCGCTGGGGGCTGAATTGTTGAACGCGATCAAGGATAACCTTGAGGCGCCGATGACGATGCTGGCCTAGAGCGCAAAACACCCGAATTGGACACAAAATTTGAGGGGCCGCTGGCCCCTCTTTTTTGTCAACAACTTTGGAGTAACGTCACTTAGGTGTCTTTTGGACCAAACATATGGTTCATGGAGATCGAAGGTTGGTCACACCCCGCCTCGCCCACAATGCGGGCCGGAATACCTGCAACAGTCTTGCAGGGCGGAACTTCTTCCAAAACAACTGATCCGGCGGCAATTCTGCTGCAATTGCCAACTTTGATGTTCCCAAGAACCTTCGCACCGGCACCGATCAGCACACCATCACCGATCTTCGGATGACGGTCCTCTTCTTCTTTGCCCGTGCCGCCAAGTGTCACTGAATGCAGCATGGACACATTGTCTCCCACTACCGCAGTCTCGCCAATAACGACCGAATGTGCATGATCAATCATGATCCCTTTGCCCATCCGCGCGCCCGGATGAATATCAACGCCAAAGATCTCGCTTACCCGCATCTGAACAAAATACGCCAAGTCCCGGCGCCCCTGCGACCACAGATAATGCGCTACGCGGTAGGCTTGCACCGCCTGATAGCCCTTGAAATACAATATTGGCTGCAACAACCGATGGCATGCCGGATCACGCTCATAAATCGCCATCAAATCAGCACGGGCTGCTTCGATCAGACTAGGCTCATCCAGATAGGCGTCTTCAACAATTTCACGCACGACGACCATCGACATCTCATTGGACGCCAGTTTGGCCGCGATGCGGTAAGACAACGCCTTTTCGATAGATTTGTGATGCAGAATACAGGCGTGCAAAAACCCACCAATCAGCGGTTCATCCTGAACAGCTTGCTCGGCTTCCCGCGTGATCTGATCCCAAACCGGGTCAAACGGGGCCACATTTGTGCGTACTTTGGCCATGTGTATTCTCCTCTATTCACCTTTATTTAGGGCAAGACGTCGAAGAATGCCAATTCCAATGGCGTGATCGGGCAAAAACAAAATTTGCATCTGCAAGCACAGCTTACACAACAGCACCAAACTCCTTTCCAGCGATTGCATGCAAGACCATTGTTAGAAAGGCACAATATTCAGGATCATCGCAGGCACGCTCTGCCGCCAACATGCGTTTGCTGCTGGCAGAGACCAGCGTGCCGTTCCCCCATTCAGGATGTTGTTTTTGTAAGCGACGGGTAAAGCGGTCGGCCATCTTGGCCTCACATACGATCCGCTCGCACAATGCCCGCCGCTCTGCCATAGGGACCCGCAATAACGCACGGGCGGCTGTAGTAAGATCACTCAGCATGACGGGCCGCATTATGCTTCAACTCGCAAAACTTGCGCCAACCCCGCACCGAACGCCGCTGACATTTGCGACACCGATAGATCAAAGCTGCCCAGCGCGCCATCAGCGGTGCGTGCCTGCCCCGTATAGGTCCATTCTGGCGTCGCGATCACCTCTTCACGCAGCAGCGCGCCAGAAGATCGTACACGCAGCAAATACTGCTCACTTTCCTCACCCAAAGGTACTTCAGGCATATCCCAAGCATCTCCATCCATCCGCGTCCGACGCTTCCAATTGAAAACCATGTCGTCCCCATCCCACCCCGCAAGCCGCAGATGTGCGGGGCTAAAGGGACGCGATCCGTTCCCGGCAAAGGCTTCTTGGCGATGGCTGTAAGACGCATCATCGACGGGCCGCTGCGCGGGCCCAATGCGAAAGTGCTGCAGTAATCGGCGCAGGTTCGGACTAAAATCAATCTGCTCCGGCGCGCCATTAAGCATGATAAAGACCGATCCCGCAGGCCAAGCAGTCGGCATCAATCCGTCCGACCCCACCTGCCCGCGCAAACGGTGGC
>JAFMHE010000159.1:0-2657 GCA_017854675.1 Paracoccaceae bacterium
CTAGACCTTTGGGCTGATTACGCAATGTGGTCCATTGTTTGGATGCGTATGAGATGCACAATATGATGAAAAAATAGTCGTTCCACCGGCATATATACAACCGCAACGGTGCAGGGTTGCATAAAAATTGAGCCACCGCCGCAAGCATCCAATCTCAATACATTGAAAACATGCGGTGGTGGCTCATACCCGTAATGCGGGCAACGCTTCAAGACGTCAGGAAGAGCATCTCTCGGCGATCTGGTTGGCGGGTCTTAATGACCCGGCATATCAAGAAAATCACTCAGTTTGGCTTTTGACACATCCACATGGCTCAGACCTGCGTCGGCCAATGCGGCGTCATCGAGTGCGCGGAATTTGTTCAGGCGTTCCATGGCACGCAGCACACGCAAGGGGTTCAGCCACGCTGTTGCGACTGGAAAAAGCGGTGCGACAGTGGTTGGGGTGTTTGTTGCAATTACCGTTTTCATGGGCTTATCTCCGAGTTGGTGTACCGGCCTGCGTTGGCCTTGAACTCGGTATGCCATGTAAATTGCCATCGCTCTGTGACGTGGCACACAGTAGGGAATAAAATTACAAAAATTCTGAATCTTTTATATTTTCGAGCGCGCCCGCATCGAGAACATCAATCCGACCGCGCGACACGCCGACGATCCCGGTCCGCTGCCATTCGGCCAATGTCTTGGACACCAACTCACGTGTCACACCCACATAATCGGCCATTTGCGCCTGCGTGACAGTGATACGCGCCGTATCCCCCGCCAGATGCAGGACCTTGGCCGCAAGCCGTGCAGCAGGGGACAGGAACACCTGTTCTTCCATCTGTTGGCTCATCCAGCGCATGCGCTTGCCTGCAAGGCTCAGCAGTTCGGCGGCAAGATGCGGTTGGTTCGCAAGCGCTGCGATCAACGTGTTCTTGCCGATGGCCCGCAGCGTACAAGGCTCAAGTGCGACAACCTGTGCGGTGCGCGGGCCGGGATCGAACATGGCAATCTCGCCAAACACACTTTCGGGCCCCAACCGGTTCAACGACAACTTGCGCCCTGAAACCGAATAGACACTGACCTCCAGCAGACCTTCGTCCAGCACATAAAGCTGATCATCATACTGGTCTTGGGCAAACAGCGTTTCGCCCCGGCTCAGTTTTTGCGCCCGGAACCCGTTTTCGAACAAGGTCCGCAATTCATGTGACGTTTCAAGAAAAAAAGTGTCTTTGTTCGTCATCTTCATGATGTCCTCTGATCACTGGGCAAGCTGCCTTGGCTTTGGCCTGTTTATGCACCAAGGTCAGCACATTGCTAGGACACATTTATGTCATTGTTCAAAAAACGCAGCGAGGCGCCGGCCAATGTTGCAGCCCCAGAAGGCGAGCGGCGACAGCTTACTGTCCTGTTTTATGACGTGGTCGGTTCCACGTCACTGGTGGCGCACAACGACCCCGAACAATTGCGCGCAGCGCTGGCTTTGATCCATGACGCGGCCCGCACCACGCTTGAGGCGCACGGTGGATCGGTCGAGCAGGTGATGGGCGACGGTGGCATGGCGTATTTCGGCTATCCGGTCGCCAGTGAAGAGGCCGCGCTGTTGGCTGTAACCGCTGCGCTTGAGTTGCTTGCGGTCCGCGAGACTATTCCCGGCGCGCCGAATATTCGCATCGGTATTGCCACCAGTGTTGTGGTTTTGCCCAATCAGCCCGGTGCGGCTATGGCAGGGCGCTTGGGTGCGGTCGGTGTGGCCCCCAATCTGGCAGCACGGCTGGAAACTGCGGCACCCGTCAATCAAATACTTGTGGCGCCAGCAAGCTATGCATTGACGCGCCGGGCCGTGCGTTTCGAGAAATCGGATGCGCTTGATCTGAAGGGTTTTCCTGACGTGCGCCATGCGTGGCGGCCCCTCGCGCTGAACACCGCGGCGTCCCGATTTGAACGCGACCGCGACGGGTCGGCAAAATTCACCGGTCGCAAAGCGGAAATCGCGACACTTAGCACGGCGTGGCGCGCGGCAACCGCAGGTCACGGCAGCGCGCTGATGATCGAGGGGGAGCCGGGCATCGGCAAATCGCGGATGTTGGCGGAATTTGCCCAAGAGACCGCTGATGGGCGGTGCGTGCTGCTGCAATGCCAGCCGCGCACCCAAGGCGACGCGCTGTTTTGTATCATCGCGATGTATGAACGGGCCTACGAGGAAGGGTCGGATGCCGATCTGTCGGCAGCGGCGGAACGAACGGCCACGCAGCTTGGCGCGTTAGAAGACGATGACACTCTGCCGCCTGCCGCCCTGCGTGAGGCGATTGTGTCTGCCGTGACCGATGAATTGATCGCCCTTGCAACAGACAAACCCTTGCTGATCATGGCCGAAGATCTGCATTGGGCGGACGAGGTGACTTTGGCCGTGCTGGACCGTTTGGCGACGCTGGTATGCGCGCACCGGATCGTTATCGTTGCAACATCAAGGCCGGGGCCCGAAAGCAACACCCTGAAATCGACGTTCCAGATCGTTCCGCTGTCTCCGATTGAAACCAAAGAGGCGCAGGAACTGATTGAGATCACAGCGCTGGCCCCACTCAGTGCGCGGACCCGCGACTGGATCGTGGAACGCGCCGACGGCAACCCGCTGTTTCTGACCGAACTGACCGCTTTCGCAAGCGAGGCGGTTGC
>JAFMHE010000159.1:2880-8169 GCA_017854675.1 Paracoccaceae bacterium
GATATCATCAGCAACGGCTATTCCTATGCTTTCCGCCATGCGCTGATCCGTGATGTGGCCTATGACAGCCAGTTGCGCAGCGTGCGCGAAAAGCTGCATGGAAAGATCGTCGATCTGGTGGATGCAAACCCGACCCTTGCAGAGGCGATGCCCGACATTTTGCTGGCCGAACACTGCCTTTCCGCCGGTCGCATTCCGCGCGGCACGGCTCTTTTGCTGGGGGTGGCAGAAGACGCCATTCGCCGCTCTGCGTTGCGCGCGCCGCGCAAGATGTTGGAAGGGGTGCTGGCGCTTTCTGACACTTTGGCGCCTGATCCGGACCGCGATCTGCTGCAGCTCAAGGCGATCACCTTGCTGGGGCCACTTGTGACATTGCTGGACAGCCCGCGCGCCGCTGCCCCCTTGTATGAAAATGGGCAGATCATTTATTTTTCCCTGCCCGAAACCGCGCGTGAGGCGTTCTTTCCTGTGCTCTGGGGCTGGTGGTTTACGTCCAGCAACCTTGTTGAACAGACGCGCCGGTCCGAAGTCCTGATCCGTGATGTGACGCCCGAGGCCGATCCTGAATCGCGTTTGCAGGCGCTGCATTGTGGCTGGGCCACGCTGTTTGACGGGGGTGCCCATGCGCGGTGTCTGTCGACGATATCAGATGGTCTGGCGCTTTATGATCCGCAGGTGGGCCAATCATCGCGCTACCGCTACGGCCATGACGCAAAGGTCTGTGGTTTGGGTGAGCGCGCTTTGTGTGGCTGGTTGACCGGCCAGTTGGAGATGAGCGCCGCAGCCGTTGCCGAATGCGAGGACTGGGCCGATCATACCGCGCATCTGGCAAGCCAGTTGCACGGGTTGGACATCGCCTCGCAAGCCGCATTTTTCCGCCATGACCTGAGCGAGGTTGACCGCATATTGAGCAAGATGGAGCGTTTGTCAGATGCGGGTGGCGTGCCGG
Organism: Paracoccaceae bacterium; assembly: GCA_017854675.1. GTDB lineage: Bacteria > Pseudomonadota > Alphaproteobacteria > Rhodobacterales > Rhodobacteraceae > Sulfitobacter. The sequence goes on from JAFMHE010000159.1 coordinate 3,830, forward strand.
TGATCACGGCCAAGCGACAGATTTTTCGCGGCTGGATGGCTGCGCGCTCAGGTGACAGCGGCCAGATAAACGCGGTGACGCAGGGGCTTGAGGCGCTGCGCACTTTCGGTGTGATGGAGGACATGCCGTTCTATGCGGACATCGCAGCGGATGTAACAGCGGCGAGCGGAAAAGTTGACGCTGCAATCGGCCCTTTGGATGCAGCGATTGAAGAGGCGCGCAGCACAGGGTTGACCTATTGGTTGCCGGAATTGCTGCGCCGTAAGGCGATATTAAGCGGCGGTGCTGTCGCAGTTTCGGCCTTGGACGAGGCGTTTGAAGTGGCCTACGGGCAAGATGCCAAGATGCTGGTTCTGCGCAATGTCGCGTCGCGCGTTGATCTGGGGCTTGCGTTGCCATCCTCGCACGCGTCTCGCCTGCGTGACAAGATCGACACGATCTCTGATTGTGCGTTGCGGCGAAAGGTCAGCGGTGCGCTGGCCGGGTGATCCCATATCGACTGACGTATTGGCAGGTGTGTTGGGCCAAAGTGCAGGACGCATCTTGCCAATTGACGAATATTGGCAGCGTTTGCGGCCACATTTGCGCGCGCTGGGCATCAGCCGCGTCGCCGACATTACCGGTCTGGATTATATCGGCTTTCCGGTGGTTCAGGCGGTTCGACCCAACGCACGGTCGAATGCAGTGACCCAAGGCAAGGCGTCTACGATCACCGGTGCAGGTATTGGCGCGGTGTTGGAATGTCTGGAAATGGCAGCGGGTGAGGACTTGCAGCGCTTGCCAACGGTCCCTGCCCAAGATGCCCCCCTTTGGCGCAGTTTTGCGCCGGGATTGCCGCATGGGACAGAATGGCCTGACGCCGACACGCAGTATACCGGGTGCCGCGAAGTGGTCTCTGACACGGATGTCGCCTTGCCGCGCGATCTGATTTCTACCGATTTTCGCCATGATTCCCCTGCGGCGTCGGCACCCATTCTGCGCCACTCCATCGGCTTAGGGGCGGGGCCAAGCATTGCCGCCGCCCTGCGCCACGGATTGCTTGAATGTATCGAGGCCGACGCGCGTATCCGGCTGGAACGTGGCGGGCGATCCCACCGGCTTTCCCTAAGTCTTGATCATCCCGACTATGGCGCGGTGCTGCGTCAGATTAGATTTGCCGGGTTGCGCGTTCTTGTTGAGGACATGCCCTGTCAGGGTGGTGTCGTTGCCGTCAAAGCCTCCGTCATGGAGGCACCGGGTGCGACCACGCTGCCGCTGCCTGCCACCGGCTACGGCGCGCGCGCAACTTACGGCGCTGCCATCCACGCGGCCTTGGCTGAGGCGGTACAGGCAAGGCTCGCTGTCATATCGGGTGCGCGTGAAGACATCACGCAGCGGTTCTATGTCCACGGATTTTCCCAATTGGAACTGGCGGCAGAATGGGCGCGTCATGATCAGACGCCTTTTGCGAATGCTTCGGTTGATCCCGTTCCAGTAACCCTGCGACAGATCGCCGAAACGGTCGCACCCGTCTATGCTGTGCCGCTCTTTTGGGACGCGGCGCTCCCTCTCGCGATTATCCGTGTTGTCGCGCCGAAACTGATCGCGGACCCAATGCGATTGTCCGCGCAATGAGCACCGCAGGCTGCATCATATTTCTGGGCCCAAGCCTGCCGCGCGGACAGGCCGAGGCGATATTGAACGCGGACTACCGCGCACCCGCAGGGCAGGGCGATATCATCCGGGCCGTTGCCGCGCGGCCCGCTGCCATTGGCCTGATCGACGGCATTTTCAAAGATGCGCCCACTGTCCGTCACCGCGAAATCCTGTGGGCGCTGTCCCAAGGCATACCGGTCTTTGGCGCGTCCAGCATGGGGGCACTGCGCGCGGCTGAACTGTCAGATCACGGCATGATCGGGGTCGGGTTGATCTATCGCTGGTTCCGCCGCTTTGATCTGTTGTCCGATGATGCGGTCGCGGTGACGCATGGCCCTGCCGATTTGGGGGCGCCCGGCTTGTCAGATGCTTTGGTTGATATCCGGCGCAGCCTGCGCGCGGGTGTGCGACAAGGCCTGATCACGCCGCAGGAGGCCGCCGCACACCTTAAACGTATCACGTCCCAGCCATTTCCCGACAGGCGTATCCCTGATACCCTTGCCGCGTGCGCGGTGCACCAAAAGGCAACGGACGCCCGCGCGCTGTTGGGACAAATGGCCGATCATCAGCGGCGCGCAGACTGGCTAACACCCGATCTACCGCAGCCTCCCGTAATACACGCATGGCTGGACGATCTGCACGACAGTGGCCTTAAGCTGGCCGGTTTTAACGACTAATTCGGCTCATTGTCTGTTAACGTCTTCACAGACGGCCTCATCTGGGTATGGTTAACGTAGCGACAGGCCGGTGCCATTTCAGATCGCCGCCGGGGGGAAGATACTTGTGAGTGACAGTAAGGCTTCAATCGGGACGCGGTTTCTGCTGTATCCGCAATCACCGACGACGCCGGGGTATGACAAGCCCGAGTTGGTGTGGATATCCGACAAGCAAGGCTCCATCCTGCCGGGGCCACAGAACGCGCGGATGTATGTTGTCGATCCGGTTGATCCCAAAGAGCCCTATGAATACCCGTTCCTGCCGCCCTTTCATGGCGCCAAGGCACCGCCGGTCGAGCCGTCCCCGGATGGTCATTTCGATCATCTTCAGCCGGGGAGCCGCGCGTTTCTGTGCGCCCATGCCTTTGGCTGCGTCGCACGTATTCTGGATGTCTGGGAAGGCTATCTGGGCCACCGCATCAACTGGCATTTCGCCGATACATATGAGCGGCTCGAGATTATCCCGCACATCGACTGGGAAAATGCGCAGTCTGGCTATGGTATGCTGGAATTTGGTTTCAGGCCCATCGCGGGCGGGGGTGAAGACCTCTATGCGTTGAACTTTGATGTGATCGCGCACGAGATTGGCCATTCGATCCTGTTTTCCGAGATTGGCATGCCGCCCGTAGGGTTGCCGCCGGGACCGGACCTGCATGCCTACCACGAAGGGGTGTCCGATCTGGTGTCTCTGATCGGTATGCTGCACTTTGATACGGCGATGGACCGGCTTTTGCGCCGTGGCTCTGGCAACCTGATGGCGCTGAATGAACTCAACCGCGTGGCGGAACTGGCGGACGAACGTCAGATCAGGATCGCAGGCAATGCGCGCAAAATGACCGAAGTGGGCCATGAGGTGCACGACCGATCGCGGCCCTTTACCGGTGGCTTTTTTGACGCGCTGGTGCAAACCTATCATGATCTCGCGGTGGAGCGGGGGCTGGTCGAATTGCCCCACGGTTCAATCGCGGATGCCCGCGACATTGATCAGGATCTGGAACAAACTTACGCCCGCGCGTTCGAGGCAGATTATGACCTCAAGCACTTTCAACTCAAGGCCTGTTTGGCGGATGCCCGCGATATCATGGCCCTGGGGCTGGCGAAATCATGGGGCCGTCTGGACAGCAATAGCTTGTCCTATGCCGGTGCCGCCTTTGCGGTTTGCGATGCGCTGCAAGAGGCCGGTCACGGCAACGTGGCGGACACGGTCGTTGAATGCCTCGCGTGGCGCGAAATTATTACCCCCTACGATGTTCACATGATGGGGCAGGGCCGGTCACGCTCTGCCGTTTGGATTTAAGAAAGGACCAAATTAATGGACGCAAATGAAATTCTCCCACTGATCCCGGATGGGCATTACGATCCTTCAGAGATTATTCTGATCGGCTCACACATGGAGCCTTCGCCAAAGGAGGAAGCGCCGAGCAGCCGCGCATCTTCGAGCAAAAAGAAAGAATACCTGGATTTGCTCTGCACTGGCGAAATGAATGTGCGCTCAGACTTTGCGCACCAACTGCATCTGGTCGCCAAGCCAAAGGTCAGACCAAACGCCACCGGTGAGTTGGAAATGCAATGCCCCACCATCGCGCTGATCTATGCTTACGGCTACGAGGGTCACACTTACCGTCTGCCTAAACCCCGCATCATGATCGTCAAAGGTGCTGGCAAACCCTATGAGGCAGTGCCGACAGAGGGGCCATCCCCGTCACTGACCGGAAAACTGTTCATGTGGCGCATGTCCAAACATCACAAGACCGTCTCTATCGAGATTGAAAGCGGTGATCTGGAGCAACTGGTGCTGGAAGCCAACCAACCGGGCAATCGCGCGGTCAATTCCTATGCGGCCCACATGCAGATGTCGCACCGTGGCGGCAAGCTGAGCTAAATGACGTTGCTCTGACCCGCTAGCGTGGGTCAGGGCAAACGGTTCGCCGGTTCCCGGTGTGTTGAGTACACGTTTTCGCTGGGATTGGCGGCGTTCAGTTATAGACT
>JAFMHE010000160.1 GCA_017854675.1 Paracoccaceae bacterium
GTTTGGTTGATCCCTGCGCGGATCGACGGGCTGGCCAGCGGCAGATCAACGCGGGTCAGCAGATACCACTTGGTCGCACCAAAGGATATCGCCGCCTCGCGCACACTGTCGGGCACACCGCGCAGACCGAGAACTGTCAGACGCACCACCGGAGTGCCACCAAAGATCATCGTTGTCACAACGGCGGCAGGCTTGCCCGTGCCGAAAAACGCAATCACCGGGATCATGAACACAAACGCAGGCATGGTTTGCATGAAATCCATGATCGGCTGGATGAATGCATAAAACCGCTTTCTACGCGCGCAGAACATACCCAGCGGAATGCCGATCAGGATAGACAGACAGGCGGCTGTGCCAAGGAGGGCAAGCGTCGTCATCGCCTTTTCCCAAAAGCCCAACAGCCCCATATAGGACAAAAATGCCCCGGACCAGATTGCAGTACGAATGCCCGCCGTCAGCCATGTCAGCAAGACAATCAGGCTGGCAATCACGATCCACGGGGTGCTGACAAAGACCAGTTCAAGCGCGTCCAAAATCAGCCGGATACCATAGGTGATAAAGTCGAACAGGACTTCGCCGTTCGCCACGCAATAGGCAAAAAACGCCTCGACCCACTCAATGCTGTTCAGCCTGTATTCGGGGTTGGTCGGGAACTCTGTCAGCAGGGCATACCGCCCCGGAAAGCTATAATGCAGCATTGCGGCAATGGCGATCAAAGCCATGAAAATTGCGCTGAACACAATATGGGTCACAGGCAGGCCCGACCGTACAGTGCGGTCTGACAGCCACTCGGAAAAGCGCGCCTCTAGCGCCCAATTGGCCACGGTCGCCTGCACCACTTTGACCACAATCAGCAAGGCCAGCCCCATCAGCGCGATTGTCGTACCCTGTTCTGACAGGGCAACCGCTTCGGCGCGGATACCGCCAATCGCGGCCTCCAGCGCGTCAACGGTGCGTTGGTACACATCGACCTTGTCTGATCCGCTTTCAACCGCTGCGGCCAATTGCTGACGGCGCAATTCCAGCGTGCCCTCGATTGAGGCGATGCGCGCAAAGGCATCGGCTGCCAGATCACCAAACAGACCGCGCGCCATCTGCACCAAAGCAAGCGTTTCAAGGATCAAAAAGGGCAGGGCCCAAGACCACAAACCCCGCGCACCGAACCACACAGGGCCAAAGAGGCCCGCGAACAGATTGAACGTTGGGGTGAATTTCGCGCTTTCGCCAATCGTATCGAACTGCGCGATGTAATAATCTGGGTTGGTGCGCACAAAGGTGCGGATGTTGTCGCGCCGCTCTGCGGCGTAGGCAAGGGCGGCTTCGGTGTCGGTGGCCTCAAGCGGGTTTTGTGCGGCGTCCTTCATGACATTTCGGTCCCTTCAACAACAGTGCGCAGAATATCGCTGCGGGTGATGACGCCCACATCAAGGTCGCCCCGCGCCACCAGAATGGCGCTTTCATTGTCAATCGCCAGATTGATCAGCGTGCTGAGGTTTTCACTGCCCTGCACACGCGGGGCATCCGGGCTTAGCGGGCCATGGGTGGTGATATATTCATCCAGTGGTTGCATGACCGCATGGGCATGCACCACCTTGAGCCTTGAGATGCCCGCGACAAAGTCAGCGACATAATCATCGGCCGGGTTCATCACGATCTGCTCGGCTGTGCCCGTCTGTACCAACCGCCCGTCGCGCATGATGGCGATGCGGTCGCCGATGCGCACGGCCTCGTCCAGATCGTGGGTGATGAATACCGTGGTTTTCTTGAGGATCTTGGACAGGCGGATGAATTCATCCTGCAACTGCCGCCGGATCAGGGGGTCCAGCGCGCTAAACGGCTCGTCCATCAACAACACGTCGGGGTTTGCGGCCAAGGCGCGGGCAAGGCCCACGCGCTGCTGCATGCCACCAGATAATTCATGGGCAAACTTGGCACCCCACGCGCCCAACTCGACAATGTCGAGAATGGCGGCGGCCTGCCGCATGCGTTCATTCTTGGACACTTGCCGGATTTCCAGCGGCATCGCCACGTTGTCCAGCACCGACCGGTGCGGCATCAGCGCAAAGTTCTGGAACACCATGCCGATCTTGCGGTTGCGAAAGGTCTGCAACTCCTTGGTGCCGAGGCCCATAACATCGGTGCCTTCAATCTCAATCTTGCCATCGGTCGGTTCCAACAGGCGGTTGAAATGCCGCACCAGCGTTGATTTTCCGCTGCCCGACAGGCCCATGATGCAAAAAATCTCACCGCGGTTCACCGACAGGCTGACATCGGCCACACCGACAACGGCGTTGTATTTCGCCAGCACTTGCGCCTTGTCCAGTCCCTCTTCGCGGATCGCGCGCAGGGCCTCCTCCGGGCGGGCGCCGAAAATCTTCCAGACATTGGAGATTTGGATGACGGTATCGTCGCTCATGCTGTGGCGCCCCGTTATTTTGCTGACACATATGCGATGGCCCCGAACACGCCGGAGCCATCTGTTCTCAACGCCTCAGATCAAAGACCAAGCCACGCATCCACGCGCTCTGGGTTGGCGTCGATCCATTCCTTTGCAACTTCGGCCGGATCGCGACCCTTGCCGCTGATCTCGAACGCAAAGTTGCTCACATCATCGGCAGTGAGCGAGAACCGCTGAAAGAATTCCGCAATCGCGGGCGAACGCTCTGGCAGGGAATTGGACCATGCGATCTGCACCTCTTTCAGGTCGTCTTTGGTTGCCACGCTGGATTTCTCATACCAATCGGCATCATCGGACGGCTGGATCATGATATATTTTGCCGGATCGAACGTCGGCTCTGACAGCATGACAACGTCGAACATGTACCAAACCGCATGCGGCTCATAGCAATAGAACGCATAGCCTTCGCCCTTGGCAATGCTGTCCTTGATGCGGGCGGTTTTTACGCTTTCCTCGGCACGGATCGGCTCGATGAAATCAAGCAGGCCGTAGTCGCGAACCTTGACCTCGTTCACGTTGGCAGAGGCCCAGCCGGGCGCGCCGATCCACATCTCGCCTTTGCCATTACCGTCGCTGTCCATCAGCGCGGCAACATCCGGACGGCCCAGATCAGCGATATCGGTAATGCTGTTGGCTGCGGCAAAGTCCTTGGACACACAGAAACCCTGGTTGCCCGCATAGGGATTGGACGACAATGATACAGTGCCTTTGCCGTCAACGTATTCTTTGGTAAAGCTTTCTTGGTTGGGCAGCCAGACGTCTGGATGCACGTCAATGTCGCCTTTGCCCTGATCCATCGCCTGAAAGATCGTGGCATTGTTGCCGGGAACAAATTCAACTTCGCCGCCAATGCGATGTTCAACCACGGCACCCAAGACATGGGCAATCGCCTGTGCGCCGGTCCATGTCGGCACGCCGATTTTGACGCTTTCGGCAAAGGCAGGGAGGCTGAGCGCGCTCAATACCGTTGCAGTCAGTAGAGTTTTTCTGAGTGACATTTGGTGGTCTCCTTGTTGGTAGGTTTTTTTATGGGTTAGTCAGAATAGCCGGGCAGGCCGAAGGTATCGGCATAGCCAAAGAGCGCCGCACTGCCGCCGGTGTGCAAAAAGACGACGTCGTTCATGCCGTCGAAATATCCCTTGCGGATCTGGTCGATCAGACCGTCCAGCCCCTTGCCGGAATAGACCGGATCAAACAAAAGCCCTTCGGTCTGGGCCAGCAGTTTGACCGCCTCGATCATGCCGTCGGTGGGCAGGCCGTAACCCGGTCCGACGTAGTCGGTGTTCGCGCGCACATCGCTGCGCGCAATTTGCAGGCCGGTGCCCATGTGATCGGCGGTCTTTTGCGCCAGATCGAACACCATCTGTTCCTGTTTTTCTTTTGGTGCCCGCACGCCGATGCCAAGCAGATGGATATCGCTCTGGATTGCGGTCAGCCCTGCGACCAGCCCCGCTTGGGTGCCGGAACTGCCCGTGGCATGTATCAGCGCATCAATGTTCAGCCCGAGCGATGCGGCCTGTTCAACCAACTCACGCGCACAATTCACATAGCCCAGTGCGCCGATTGCATTCGATCCGCCACCGGGGATGATGTAGGGCTGTTTGCCGTCCGCGCGCAGCTTGTCGGCAAGGGTCTCCATCTCGTCGTTCATGTCGATGCCGCTGCCGCGTTTTGACACGGACGCGCCGTGAAGACGGTCCAGCAACACGTTGCCGTTCAAGATATAGTTAGGGTCGTTCGATCCGGTGCGATCCTCAAGCAGGATGTGACATGCCATGCCCAGTTTCGCCGACGCCGCCGTGGTTTGACGCGCGTGGTTGGATTGCGTCGCCCCTTGGGTGATGATCGTGTCGGCACCCTCTTCCTGCGCGACTGCCATCAGGTATTCCAGCTTGCGGGTCTTGTTGCCCCCTGTCGACAGCCCCGTGCAATCATCGCGCTTAACCCACAAACGCGGCCCGCCCAATTGTTCACTCAGCCGGTCCATCGGCTCAAGCGGGGTGGGGAAATGGCCCAGCCGTACCTTGGGAAATTTGGCCAATGTCATTGACAGGTCTTTGCACAAGCTCAGCGTCAATTCGGCTGGTGTTTGGTTTTCACGTTCTGCAATCAGGTCTGTATCTGTCACGCCTCGGGTCCCTCCCTATGAGTCGAGACAAAGCATTGCCAATAGTGATGCGTAAAAATAATGCTTTTTGCTTGGGCTGCTCATACGTATGCTTTGGGCAAAGGGAGAATGCCGATGGACATGCAGTGGCTGGACGACGTTCTTGTGTTGTTGGAAGAAGGCAATCTGACACGTGCAGCGGCACGGAGAAACATCACACAACCTGCGTTTTCAAGGCGCATTCGCAGTTTTGAGGACTGGTTGGGGATCACCGTGCTGGACCGTGGCACCAACCGGGTCGAGATCAGCGCAGCGCTGATGTCGAACGAGGCAGAGATCCGTGCGCTGGTGGACCGGGTCCGCGACCTGCGCACAAAAATTGTGCACTTTGACCCGGCAAGCTCAACCATAACCATCGCGGCACAACATGCGCCGGTGTTTTCCACATTTCCGGACATGGCGGTGCGGGCCAAACATCACCTGCCTGCGCTCAAGTTCCGCATGCGCCCCGGCAACCTACGCGATTGCGTCGCCATGCTGTTGCGCGGTGATGCGAGTATGCTGCTGTGTCACGAATCGCCCAATGCCAATGCCCTGCCGTTTGGCGCGACCATCCGGCGTGGATTGTGGGGCATGGATTATCTGGTTCCGGTGGTGGGCGGATCGCTGCGCTACGCCGTGAAGGTCAACGGGGAACTGCCCGAAGACACGCCCGCAGTTGTATATCCTGACGATAGTTACTTCGGTGAAGTCCTCAAGACGGCGCAGCGGCCTTTCAGTACCCCCGGACTCAGCGCGAATGCCGTCTGTGAAACCGCCTTTTCCAGCGGCATAAGAGAGTTGGTTCTCAAGGGCATCGGCATCGGCTGGTTGCCCTATAGCATGGCGCATTCAGGGATCGAAAACGGCGATCTGATCTCGCTTGCCAACACCTTGGGAAAAGAAGCGCTGGAAGTCGCGATTTATGCCGACACGGCAACCCCGATGGCGGTCTCTTTGCTGGACGTCTGGACGACCCACGCGCGCCCGGCGCTTCGCTGACGGGCGCAGCCGTCTTGCGCATTCCGCGCCGTTGATTAGGCTGGTGACAATACGACTGCGTAGATTTGATCAAGAAAGACCCCACATGACCAATATTCAGCCCGACGACGCGACCTATCTGGCGCAGCAAGTTGCCAAGGGCGCTGTCAGCCCTGATGAACTGCTGGACGAGGCACTGGCGCGGGTGGCGGCGATGAACCCCGCACTGAATGCGGTGGTGCTGATGCAAGAACAGACCGCGCGCGATGCGATAAAGGCAGGCTTGCCTGATGGTCCTTTTAGGGGGGTGCCGTTCCTGATCAAGGATCTCGGTGCTGAGGCGATTGATTTCCCGTCCCACAGCGGCTCGAATTTACTGGAAAACACCAAATACACCTACGACAGCGAAATTTACCGCCGCATGCGCGCAACCGGCGTGGTCACATTCGGGCGCACCACTTCGCCCGAGGGCGGTGTCGGTCCGGTCACAGAAAGCGCGGTCTACGGTGGCCCGACACGCAATCCGTGGGATGTGTCGCGCACGTCCGGCGGATCATCCGGCGGGTCCGGTGCGGCGGTGGCTGCGGGCATCGTGCCGATGGCACATGGGTCAGACGGCGGTGGATCGGTGCGTATCCCTGCGTCAAGCTCTGGACTGTTCGGGTTCAAAGCCACGCGCGCCCGTTTCCCCGATGGGCCGGCGGCCGGTGAAGGCTGGGCAGGCATGGCAATTGATGGTTTCCTGTCGCGTTCCGTGCGCGACAATGCCGCGATGATGGACGCTTGCGCGGGCCCCGACAAGGGCGCACCCTACGCGGCCCCTGCAATGGAGATGAGCTATAGGGACGCCATTGCGCGTCCCCCGCGCCGGTTGCGCATTGCGGTCTGTGACACGTCCTTTACCGGCGCGGCGATTGATCCTGAATGCAAAGCCGCAGTTGATGCCACGGCCAAGACGTTGGAAAGTCTGGGTCACACGGTTTTCCCCGGCTGTCCCGATGCGGATCACGATGGCATGATGCGGGCATGGACCCGGATTGTCGCTTGTGGCACGGCCTCTTGGATATTGAACACGTTGGCGGCCAAAGGGCGCGAGATGCAGCAGGGCGATCTGATGGGCGTCGCGCGCAGCGCGGTTAGCTTTGCCCAAGGGATTTCGGGGGCCGATTATCTGAATGACGTCAACAAAATCCACGCCTACGGACGCCAGATGGCAGCGGCATTCGACACCTGCGACATCATCCTGTCTGCCACTCTGGCAGAGCCGCCCGCCGAGGTCGGGCGCTTTAGCCATGACCGCGATGACTACGAAAATTACCGCGTCGGGGCGGGGGGCGTCTTCGAATATTCGCCCTTCTGTGCGGCCTTTAACGCCAGCGGCCAACCTGCGGCTTCTGTACCGCTGCATTGGACCGAAAGTGGTCTGCCTGTCGGCGTCCATTTGGCCGCGCCCTTTGGTGATGATGCCACCTTGATCGCCCTGTGCGCGGAACTTGAGCAGGCAACGCCTTGGGCGCACCGCAGGCCCGCGATGCTCACGGATTACCTTGCATAAGGTTATTCTATGCGCAAAGTATAGGGCAGGAGGATCATTGATTGGTCACTAATATCGCAGTCGACGCGCGTAATGTCGGCAAGATTTACGGGGCAGGTGCAGGCGCTGTTACCGCCCTTGGGGATGTTTCCATAGCGATTGAACAGGGCGAATTTTTCACGCTCCTTGGCCCGTCGGGTTGCGGCAAAACCACCCTGCTGCGCTGCATTGCGGGGTTCGAGACGCCGACATCCGGGTCGATCCACCTGTCGGGTCAGGACATCACCTACACACCGCCCAACGAGCGCCCGGTGAACACCGTATTTCAATCCTACGCGCTGTTTCCGCATCTCAGCGTGGCGGACAACATCGGTTTCGGCCTCAAGATGCAGGGCAAACCGAAGGCAGAGGTCAACAAGGCGGTTGAACGTGTGTTGGCGTTGGTCAAGCTGGAAGAATTCGCAAACCGGCTACCGCAGCAACTGTCAGGCGGCCAGCAGCAGCGCGTTGCATTGGCCCGTGCCTTGGCGCCCGAGCCTGAGGTTTTGTTGCTGGATGAGCCGCTGTCGGCGCTTGATCTAAAGTTGCGCAAGGAAATGCAGAGCGAACTCAAACGCCTGCAAACAGAAACAGGGATCACCTTTATCTTTGTGACCCACGACCAAGAAGAAGCGTTGACCATGTCCAACCGCATCGGCGTGATGTCGGCAGGCGCGCTGTTGCAGGTTGGCACCCCGCACGACATTTATGATCGCCCCGTGAACCGCTTTGTCGCGGATTTTATTGGCGAGACGAACTTTCTGGAAGGCCGGGTCGAGGATGCGAAGGTTCGCATCGGAACAGGTGATCTGTTGGCCGTGCCGCTGGACGGCCATTCCGGTACTGTCACCCTTGCCATCCGGCCAGAGCAGGTCAGCGTAAGCGCCGCAAACGGTGGTATTTCGGCGCGCATTATCGACGCCACCTATCTGGGCACCGACACACATTATACACTGGCGCTGGGCGATGACAGCCA
>JAFMHE010000161.1 GCA_017854675.1 Paracoccaceae bacterium
AAAGCTCCGAACGGTCGATCAGTACCAGCCCACGCTGGCCTGGCGTCGTCGGTTTGTACGACTTGAGTGCCATGTTGTCTGTCTTCCGTTTAGCTGTGCGGCGAGGATGTTGCCCCGCCTCGTGGTTATAGGGCCCCGAAGGTCCCCAGTTTGTTTTGGTGCAGCGAGAACCCCCCGCCCTACCGATTTGCCGTAGGGTGTGCATTCATGCGCACCCGGACAAAAAAAGACAAACCCCAGACGAATCTGGGGCCTTGCCGATGGCTTGCCTTAAGAGACCCACACGGAGCGGTCAAGTCGTTTGGCTGAAATATGGCAATACGGATGGAATATGCGGTGCATTATCCGCCATCACCCGCGTGCTGGCCTCTGGGCTGACCCCGATCAAGGCAAAACCAGCCCAATTACGCTGATGCATAATGCGCGGCAAGTTCCCTTGCCTGATCCGCGTTACACGCTCTGCCGTCTTTTCAGTTCTTCAATCCGAGCGCTCTCTTCGGGCCGGATATCGTTGCGTTTCACAAAGACGACAGTTTTCCGTGTGAGGAATACGGCGTCAATCCATCCCACCAGCGCGCTTTCTTCAGCGCTGATCGGGGGCCATTCCGTTTGATTGCCCGCCAATGCCGCTTGCAGCCGGGCAATAAAATTCCATGTCGATTCAGGGTGATCTGCATAGACATCGTATTTGCTATCCATTGGAAAAGACGTGAAAATATCTTCAATCACATAGATGCCGCCGGGCGGCAAAAGCGGGAACATCGTCTTGAATGCAATTATCTGATGCGACCACTTATGGCTCGCGTCATCAAGCACGATGCTGGGGGCGTATGTTTCTGCCAATTTGCGCAAAAATCGCGGCCTTGATGCATTTCCGATCTCAATGACAAAATCATCTCCCGAGAACCGCTCTAGACGGGCGTCGTTATCGACCCCGACAATCTTGGCGTTCTCAAAGAAGTCTCTCCAGCTTCTCAGCGACGCGGCCTTGATGCGGGGCAAGCCAACACCAAGCTCCATAAAGCAAAACTCTGCCTGTTTGTATGGCGCAAAAACAAACTCGTACAGACGCATATAATCATGTGTGCGGTCGGATTTGTCGGTCCCGTATTCCACGGCCAAAGCGTTTAGTTCACCAATCGGCAATAGAGATTTGAAAGACATAGACCTACCATAAAAATGCCAATGCATTGGCGGCCTTCGATTAAAAGTCGATGGTACGCGCCAACAGCTCGACGAAAAAGTGATCCGTTAGGGATAAGAACGATGTTGTAAGAACGCAAGCTTGTAACAGAATGCGGCCTGTGGCCCCGTCAACGAACGCTTACGCCCGCATCACGGTGAGCGATGGCCACCCTTATCGACCGCATCTTCCCTGAACCTTTCTTCTGGCGCTGTCGCACTCTGTGCTGCTTGCAGTCATGCCGGTTCAATCATCCTATTCACGCCACGGCGCGCTTGATTTTTACAAATCGGATGAAAACTTCCGCCTGCCGAAATATAGTCCGCCCAGTGCACGGGGTGGGTCCACATTTCGCCCCCGTCTTTTTCAAACAAAAGAGCGCAGCGTCGAAGCAACGCCCCTTCTATTCCGTCACCACTTCTGCGCAGGGGAGACCAGCAAGCCACTAGGTGCGCATTCTTTGCGCAGCAAACCAACCTTGCGACGCATTCCAAGGTGCGCGATAAATGCGCACCCTACATCCTATGCCAATTCAACTGATTTCGGCCCCAGGGACGCGGACCGCTACTTCCCGACATCAAAAAAGGGCGCGGCCTCACAGCCACACCCTTTCAAGTCTCTTACAACAAATCCCCCGAAGGAGACGCGTTAAGGCTTACGCCAGAACGATGTTTGTCGCGCTCTCGCGGCCGTCGCGGCCGTTTTCGATGTCAAAAGTAACTTTCTGATCATCGGACAGACCGGTCAGGCCTGCTTGCTCAACGGCAGAGATGTGTACGAATACATCTTTGCTGCCGCCATCGGGAGCGATAAAGCCGAAGCCTTTAGTTGTGTTGAACCATTTGACTGTACCAGTGGCCATTGTCATATTCCTTAATTGTTCTGCCCGCAGGATGCGGCAGGTCGGCTAAGTCAGGGGAAGATCGTAAGACTGAGCCGTAAGGAGCAGTAATGCCGATAGACATAGTAACGTCGCCCGCGTCCCTTGCGCCTTTTATCTGCAGATAGCAAGCACTGCCTTGTGTCACCCTGCTGCGCGCGCCTCGCGGAACGACATCAACCGTTTGCTCTTTTCATCCCACAAGTGCAGCCGCGCGTTCACTAGACTTTCGCGGATGGTCATGCGGTTGCCCTGCGCCAGATCAGGTTGGTCGCGCAGCACTTCGGGCAAACGGTAAAACGGGATACGGCTGTACAGATGGTGCACATGGTGGATGCCGATGTTGGCGCTGAGCCACTGTAGCACGCTGGGCAGCACATAATGCGAACTGCCATGCAACGCGGCGTGGTGCAGGTCCCATTCGTCCTCTGCCTCCCAATGGGTCGCCTCGAACTGGTGCTGCACATAGAACAGCCACACACCAGCCGTTGCCGCCAGCATCGTTGAGGGCACAAAGATCAGCAGAATGGGCATCAACCCGCCAAAATACAGAATGATCAGCAGCGCCGCGATGGTTGCGGCATTCGTCGCCATCGCGCTGAACCAATATTTTGCCTTCGCCATCAAGCCCAACGGCAGCCGATTCTGAAGAAAGAACAGATATCCTGGTCCCAGACCGAACAGAACAATCGGATGCCGGTACATCCGGTACCCTAACCGCTTGATCGGAGACAGGGCGCGGTACTCTGCCACTGTCAGCGTGTGCACATCGCCCATACCGCGCCGCGACAGGTTGCCGGACGCGCTGTGGTGCATCGAATGCGTGCGTTTCCAGACATCGTAGGGCGTAAGCGTCAGCACCCCAAGCAACCGGCCCGTCCAGTCACTGACTGTGCGGTTCTTGAAGAACGCCGCGTGACCGCAATCGTGCTGGATGCAGAACAGTCGCAGAATAAACGCAGCGTTACACAAGGAGATTGCCAAAGTGAGCCACGCACTGACCGAAAGCGACCACCACGCCAAAGCCCAAAGCGCGATGAACGGCAACAATGTCACCGCCAGTTCAAACGCGCTGCGCAGACCGCTGGGTTCGCGGTAGGTTGAAAGGATCTTGACCCAGTCACGCGCTTCTCGCGCTTCCGGGGCCTGCTTGAATTCAGCGGAATCTTGGAACATATGCCTGCTTCTTATCGTTGTGATGCTTCTTGATAAACGAAAGTGACCGGCGAACAACGATTAATGGCAGCGCGCCTGTGTTGTCCCTATCACCTGTTCGTCAGTGATCCCTTAAAATAACGTGTAAACGCGTCAGCCTGCGGCAAGTTACCCCATGCGAGGACAAATTCGATCGGGCGCATCCAGAACGAAAAAAGCCCCCGCAGCAGCGAGGGCTTTCTCCAGTATCTTGGAAACCGTGGCTTACAGCCCGGTGGACACGTCGATCGTGTTGCCTTCTTCAAGCGTCACATAGGCCTTCTTCACGTCTTTCCGCTTGCCCAACTGGCCACGGAAGCGCTTGACCTTGCCTTTGGTGATGGACGTGTTCACGGCCTTCACCTTGACACCAAAGAGCGCTTCAACAGCTTCTTTGATCATGGGCTTGTTGCTTTCAATCGCCACTTCAAAAACAACCGCGTTGGCCTCAGATGCCATGGTCGCTTTTTCGGTGATGATCGGCTTGCGGATCACGTCGTAGTGGTTGTGCTTGGCGCTCATTTCAAACGGGCCTCCAATGCTTCGATACCGGCCTTCGTGATGACAAGTGTATCACGCTTGAGGATATCATATACGTTTGCGCCCATTGTCGGCAGGATGTCCAAACCTTCAATGTTGCGCGCGGCTTGCAGGAAGTTCTCATTCACGGTTGCACCGTCAATGATCAACGCGCGTTTCCAACCAAGGTTCTTGACCTGCTTGGCCAACGCGGCGGTTTTCCCATCTGATGACACATCGTCGATAATGACCAATTCACCGGCCTTCATCTTTGCAGACAATGCGTGACGCAGACCCAGCTTGCGGAACTTTTTGGTCAACTCGTGACCGTGTGAACGCGATACTGGACCTTTGTAGACACCACCCCCGCGAAAGATCGGTGCTGAACGTGCGCCGTGGCGTGCGCCGCCGGTGCCTTTCTGGCGATAGATCTTCTTTGTGGAATAGGACACTTCGGACCGTGTCTTTACCTTGTGAGTACCGGCTTGGGCGTTGTTACGCTGCCAGCGGACCACACGGTGCAGGATGTCGGCACGTGGCTCAAGACCGAACAGAGCCTCGTCCAGATCTACCGAACCGGCTTTGCCGCCGTCGAGTTTGATGACATCGAGTTTCATGCGTCACCTTCTTTCTTTTCTGCATCGGCTACCGCATCGGTAGGCGTTGCTTCGGCTGCTTCCATAGCGGCTTGCTCTGCTGCTGCTGCCTCGGCTGCTGCTGCTTCTGCTTCGGCCTCTGCGGCAGCGGCTGCTGCTTCTGCGGCTTTAGCTGCTTCGCGTGCGGCGGATGCCAATGCGGCTGGAACGATAGCGTTCTCAGGGAACGGCTTCTTAACCGCGTCCTTAACAGTCACCCAACCACCTTTGGAGCCGGGAACGGCGCCTTTGACCATGATCAGGCCACGTGCAGTGTCCGTTTTCACGACTTCAAGGTTCTGAGTGGTAACACGGGCAGCGCCCATGTGACCGGCCATTTTCTTGCCTTTGAAAACCTTACCGGGATCCTGACACTGACCAGTGGAACCGTGCGAGCGGTGAGAGATGGAAACACCGTGTGTCGCGCGCAGACCGCCAAAGTTGTGACGCTTCATCGCGCCCTGAAAGCCCTTACCGATGGAAGTGCCTGCAACGTCAACGTACTGACCTGCGAAATAGTGATCCGCAATGATCTCTTCGCCAACTGGCAGCATCGCATCCGCGTCAACGCGGAATTCAGCAACTTTGCGCTTTGGTTCAACCTTTGCTGCTGCAAAGTGGCCGCGCATCGCTTGTGACGTGCGCTTTACCTTTGCCGTACCAGCACCGAGCTGAACAGCAACATAGCCGTCCTTTTCGATGGTACGCTGTGCAACAACCTGAAGGTTATCGAGCTGAAGAACGGTTACAGGAATCTGCTTTCCGTCTTCCATGAACAGACGGGTCATGCCCATCTTTTTTGCAATAACGCCTGAGCGCAACATGATATTACCCTCCTACGCTTATGACTGCAGCTTGATCTCGACATCCACACCAGCGGCCAGGTCGAGCTTCATCAGCGCGTCCACGGTCTGGGGGGTCGGATCAACGATATCCAGCAGACGCTTGTGCGTGCGGATCTCGAACTGGTCACGGGATTTCTTGTCAACGTGTGGACCACGTAGAACGGTGAATTTTTCGATCTTGTTCGGCAGCGGAATCGGGCCGCGAACAGATGCGCCGGTACGCTTGGCGGTGTTGACGATCTCTTGTGTGGACGCATCCAGCACACGGTAGTCAAACGCCTTCAACCGGATGCGGATATTTTGGCTTTGTGCCATGTATATATCATCCCTAAGTCAGGGCTTTAGCGGATTGGAGGAGGAGCGCTCATCGCCCCGCCTCTTCGCGCCATCGTGCAAGTCAAACGGGGCACGCTATGTGCGCACCCCGTGAGATGTGCCGCGTATAGGGGGAGTCGTATCGTGTGGCAAGGGGGTTGCACCTACATTCTGCGGATTGTCCCGCACCTCAGGTGACCAGAATTTAATCGGGCGTCATTGGCACGTATTGCCCCGCAGCTAATCCTACTCCCTCAACTCTTGAATGCACTCTAACGCACAGCAGCACGCTCGGGTTTCAGCCGCCAAATCAGGGGCACAATCGCAACGATCAGCACAGCGGCAAGCAAGAAAGGTGCGCCCGGCAAGTATATGCCATCGGAATTCACAAAACCTTCGAATACTCCGGTCAGGACAAGCGGGGCTGCAACAGCAGCAACCGACGTGAGCGAGGCAATCACGCCCTGAACCAGCCCTTGCTGGTCTTCGCCGACGCGGTTAGCCGCGAATGCGGTCAAGAGAGGCGGCGCCATGTCCGACAGCGCGGCAATCGGCAGAATGATCGCAACCGCCCATATGGACCCCGCAAACCCGAACCCGACCAGTCCGATGATCGCCGCCGCCATTCCGATCAGCAACGTGCGATAGTCCCCGAACCGCCGGGTCAGACGCGGCAGCAGGCCCGCCTGGACGACGGCAATCAGGATGCCGTAGGCCGACAAGCTCAACCCGATTGCGAACCCGTCCCAGCCAAAAACTTCCCGCCCCCAAAAGGCCCAAAGTGTCACGTAAACCATGTTCGCGAATTCGAACACAAAGATGCAGATAATTGGAACAGCCAAACCCGATATCATCAAAGCACGGGCAATGCTGCCAAAAGGGTTCAAATCCCGCTTGCCAAAGGGTCTGCGATTTTTGTCATCCAGCGATTCCGGCAAGATGAAGATACCAAAGAGGACGTTGATAGCTGACAAGCCTGCCGCAATCCAGAAGGGTGCAGTAATGTGCCAGCCTGACGCAATCCCGCCAAGCGCGGGGCCAAGGACAAACCCGATGCCAAACGCAGCACCGATCATCCCAAATGCCGCCCCCCGCTCTGTTGGCTTGGCAATGTCGGAGATGTAGGCGGTCGCGGTGATATAGGTCGCGCCAGCGACGCCCGCGATGATCCTGCCTATCAGCAATACCCAATACGTGTCGGCCATCGCCATGATGACATAGTCAACTGTCAACGTCGCAAGCGCGGCGATCAACACCGGCCGGCGTCCGAATGCGTCAGAAAGGCTGCCGATGATCGGGCCGAACAGGAACATTGCCGCCGCATAGGCCGACATCATAATCCCACCCCACAATGCGCCCTCTGCGGTACTGCCAGCACCGACGCGGTCCATGAGGTCGGGCATGATCGGAAAGACAATACCAACGCCAACAGCGTCAATCATCAGCGTTGCGAGGATAAAGAGGAAGGGGCCAGTAAGTTTCATCGGCGCACCTGACACCCGAAAGGCAGGGGCGACAAGGGGCAAGTGATGATGGGGCTGCTGGGTTGCCCAAACCAAAAAGGCCGCCTCCTTGCGGAAGCGGCCTTCATTGTCTCAACCGGTGAGGCGGGGTGAACCCCGCCCTGCGGAATTATGCGATGATCTTGGAAACAACGCCCGCGCCAACGGTGCGGCCGCCTTCGCGGATCGCGAAACGCAGACCGTCTTCCATCGCGATCGGTGCGATCAGCTCAACGTCGAACTGCAGGTTGTCGCCTGGCATAACCATTTCAGTACCCTCGGGCAGCTGAACAGTACCGGTGACGTCTGTGGTCCGGAAGTAGAACTGTGGACGGTAGTTCGCGAAGAACGGCGTGTGACGGCCACCCTCTTCTTTGGTGAGGATATACGCCTCGGCAGTGAACTTTGTGTGTGGCTTAACAGAGCCCGGCTTACACAGAACCTGACCACGCTCAACACCTTCACGGTCCACACCGCGCAGCAAGGCGCCGATGTTGTCGCCCGCTTCACCACGGTCCAGCAACTTGCGGAACATTTCAACGCCTGTGCAGGTCGTTTTCTTGGTGTCGCGGATGCCGACGATCTCGATCTCGTCGCCCACGTTGATTACGCCACGCTCGACACGGCCCGTCACAACAGTACCACGGCCAGAGATCGAGAACACGTCCTCGACCGGCATCAGGAACGGCTGGTCAACCGCACGCGCAGGCGTCGGGATGAACTCGTCCACAGCCTTCATCAGCGCGCGGATGGAGTTTTCACCGATCTCGGGCTGCGTGCCGTTCATCGCGTGCAGCGCTGAACCGGGGATCACAGGCATGTCGTCGCCAGGGTACTCATACTTGCTGAGCAGCTCGCGGATTTCCATTTCCACCAGTTCCAGCAGCTCTTCGTCGTCAACCTGATCGACCTTGTTCATGTAAACAACCATCGTCGGGATACCAACCTGACGGCCCAGCAGGATGTGCTCGCGCGTCTGTGGCATCGGGCCGTCGGCCGCGTTCACAACCAGGATCGC
>JAFMHE010000162.1 GCA_017854675.1 Paracoccaceae bacterium
TTTCAGCGGCTGACATTTCCGCATAACGGCTCTGGTCAATCGTCGCATTCGGATCAACTGACGCGTCCTCATCTTCGCCCGCATCCTCATCTGTCAGACCCGCCATCGCGCGGCGCATTTTCAGATAAGCCACACGTTCCTCTGATGTCGCATCAAAGTGGCGGATGATCGACATGGACACGACCTTGTCGTCACCGTTCAGCTTGATGCCGCGTAAACCAACCGACGCACGAGAGTTGAACACACGCACATCTGTCGCAGGGAAACGGATTGCGCGGCCAGAATTGGTCGTCAGCATCACATCATCATCGTTGGAAGCGATGCGCGCGTTGATCAGTGTCGTCTCGGCATGCTCGTCCTCGAACTTCATGGCGATCTTGCCGTTGGATTTTACGTTTGTGAAATCCGACAGTTTGTTGCGGCGCACGGTGCCTGCAGACGTGGCAAAGACCACCTGCAAATCGTCCCATTCGTCCTCGGCCCGGTCGACAGGCATGATTGCGGCAATCGACACGCCGACGGGGATCGGCAGGATATTGATGATTGCCTTGCCCTTTGACGTGCGGCCGCCTTGGGGCAGGCGCCATGTCTTGAGCTTGTAAACCATGCCATCTGTTGTGAAAAACAGCAGTTGCGTGTGTGTGTTGGCGACGAAAAGGGTCGTGACGACATCCTCTTCTTTGGTCGCCATGCCGCTGACACCTTTGCCACCACGGCGCTGGCTGCGGAAATCGACCAGCGGCGTGCGTTTGATATAGCCACCCGAGGTCACAGTCACGACCATGTCTTCGCGCGCGATCAGATCTTCGTCGTCCATGTCACCGGACCAATCGACAATCTCGGTGCGGCGCGGCACGGCAAACAGGTCTTTCACTTCGGCCAATTCGTCCGAGATGATCGACATGATCCGCTCACGTGATCCCAGAATTTCAAGGTATTCCTTGATCTTGCCTGCCAGCTCTTCCAGTTCGTCGGTGACTTCTTTCACACCAATTTGCGTCAGGCGCTGCAAGCGCAGTTCCAGGATCGCACGGGCCTGAATTTCCGACAGGTTGTAAGTGCCATCATCATTCGCCGTATGGGTCGGATCGTCGATCAATGCGATATAGGGCAGAATTTCTTTTGCGGGCCAACGACGGGTCATCAAGCGATGCCGCGCCTCTGCCGCATCGGCGGATGACCGGATGGTCTGTACCACCTCGTCGATGTTGGTGACAGCAACGGCCAGACCACACAGAACATGGCTGCGTTCGCGGGCTTTTCGCAGCAAGAATGCCGTGCGGCGCGCGACAACTTCTTCGCGGAAGTCGATGAAGGATGTCAGGAACCGGCGTAAGGTCAGCGTTTCAGGCCGGCCGCCGTTCAGCGCAAGCATGTTACAGCCGAAATAGGTCTGCATCGGTGTAAAGCGGTAGAGCTGGTTCATCACCACCTCGGCGGTCGCATCGCGCTTTAGCTCGATCACCACGCGCACGCCGTTACGGTCAGATTCGTCCTGAACATGGGCGATGCCTTCGATCTTTTTCTCGCGGACTTGCTCTGCAATTTTTTCAATCATTGAGGATTTGTTCACCTGATAGGGGATCTGATCAATGATGATCGCCCAACGGTCCTTGCGAATTTCCTCGACCCGCGTTTTCGCACGCACCACAACAGAGCCGCGCCCCTCAAGATAGGCTTTGCGCGCACCCGACCGGCCCAGCATGATGCCACCCGTAGGAAAATCGGGGCCGGGGATGTAGTCGATCAACTGCTCAATCGTCAGATCAGGTTCCAGGATCAACGCCTGGGTCGCATCGATGACTTCGCCCAGATTATGGGGGGGAATGTTGGTGGCCATACCGACCGCAATACCACCCGCGCCATTGACCAGCATATTGGGAAAACGGGCAGGTAAAACCGAAGGTTCGGTTTCTTTGCCATCATAATTGTCAATGAAGTCAACGGTGTCTTTGTCCAGATCGGACGTCATAAAGGACGCGACTTTGGCCAAGCGGGATTCCGTGTACCGCATCGCCGCAGCACTATCGCCGTCCATTGAGCCAAAATTGCCCTGACCGTCGACCAAGGGCAGCGACATGGAGAAGTCTTGCGCCATCCGCACCAACGCATCGTAGATCGCACTATCGCCGTGCGGGTGATAGGAACCCATCACATCGCCAACGGATTTCGCAGATTTGCGGTAGGATTTGTCGTGCGTGATGCCTTTTTCATACATCGAATAAATGATGCGCCGGTGGACCGGTTTCAGGCCGTCGCGCAGGTCTGGAATGGCGCGACTGACGATGACCGACATCGCATAATCCAGATAGGACGTGCGCATCTCATGTTCGATGGTGACCGAAGGTCCGTCATATACGGGACGCTCGGGGCGGTTTTCATCATCGTTTTCAGGGGTTTCTGGCGTGTCGTTCACGTGGAATGCTCTGCTCTTTTAGGAGACCTATATCTTGGGGTTTTGTATAGCAGAGGGCGTACATAAGGTGCAATGCTTGTGGGCCGATGTCATTGGCAAGCGGTGGAAAGAGGCTGTAAGCCTTTGTTATTGCTTTGAAGTAATCGCACTGCTGTCAAAGGGTATCTGTGATGGAAAAGGCGGGCATGGCAGGGCGCTAGGTTTTCACCTTCCGCAACGTCTTTTCCCTGAGGATGGTTGCGCGCGATAAGGTCGGGCAAAAGCGGAGGACCATCATGCAACGACTGCTCATCGATCAAAAGAATATCACCAAGACGCAAATGGAAGATGTGGCATCAGTGCCGCTGGCAACTGGTCAGACGCGGCTAAAGCTCCAAAGTTTTGCTTTGACTGCCAACAACGTGACCTATGCCGCATCCGGCTTTGCCATTGGTTATTGGAATTTCTTTCCTACGGGTGTCGCAGGCCAAGGGTTGGTGCCGGTCTGGGGTGTCGCCGAAGTGGTTGAAAGCCAAAGCGATGCACTGGCGGTCGGCACAAAACTTTACGGGTTTTTCCCGCTCGCCGATGAACTGGTGATGACGCCAAAGGCAGACGGTCACGGCATGGTTGAAGACGTTGCGGCCCACCGCACAGAACTGCCCGCTGTTTATAACCGCTATACCCCTGTGCGCGGCGATGGCGGTGAGGCGGAGCATATGCGCGCATTGTTACAGCCGCTCTTGGCGACGTCATACCTGTTGTTTGACTGGCTGATGGACAACGATTGTTTTGGCGCGGAGCAGATCATTATTGGATCGGCGTCGTCGAAAACCGGTCTGGGTCTGTGCAAATTCCTCGCGGAGCCAGAGGCGCGCAATTACAAGATTGTTGGCCTGACATCTGCGCGGAACAAGGGGTTTGTTGAGGGGTTGGGTGCCTGTGATCAGGTTTTGACCTATGACGAGGTCGCACAAATCGCCCAGAAACCCTCCGTCTATGTGGATATGTCAGGCAATGCGGCGGTCAAGGCGGCGCTGCACAGCGCCTTGGGGGATCATCTGAAACACTCTGCCGCCGTGGGCATCAGCCATTGGGATCAGTTCAATCCGGCGCAGGAGCTTGCGGGCCCCAAGCCTCAGTTTTTCTTTGCGCCCGCCCAGATCGCCAAGCGGCGCGAGGAATGGGGCCCTGGCAAGATCGAAGGCCTTATCACCGAAAGCTGGAAACGCATCGCGGCGGACGCATCAGACTGGCTGACGGTCAAAGTGCATCATGGTTTGGGTGAGGCGGCTGGGGTTTACGGCGCGCTGGCGGACGGCACTGCCGATCCGCGCGACGGGCATGTGATCGAGGTCTAGCGTCAGGCCGAGCAGCTTGCCCCGCCCAGAACACAGAATTTCGCGCAATGGGGGTGGTTGAGAGAGACGTCTTTCTCTGCCTCCTCCAATGTAGTCCCCAGCTCGAACTCGGGCGCATAAGGCAACAATGTGCAGGCCAGTACCGCAGGGGTGTCCGCACCTTTGCGTTTGACCACCATGCGGGACGATGCGCACATCACCGCATCAGGTGATTTGTCCAGAATACCCCAGCAGGCTGTGGTAATCTCGGGCACCTCGATGCTTTCGTCCATTTCCGGGAAAAGCACTGTCATACCGGGGTTTTGCGCGTCGATATTGAAGTCGTTTGCTGCATAGAACGCAGCATATCCGGCGCGGCTGCTTGCGTCATCATCGCCAAAGACAGACCGTCCCGCAACAGCCATGGTAAAGCCGTTGTCGCGCAGCCATTTCATGCCTGTCAGCGTTTTTTCAAAAGCACCGGCACCCCGTTCGGCATCGTGCAAATCAGCTCGGTAGTGATCAACCGATATGCGCAAGGTCATCTTGCCCGGATAGGCCGCATTCAACCGCAACAGGCCCTCGCGCATGGATTTGCGCATCATCGGACGCATCGCGTTGGTCAGGATCAACACGTCATAGCCGCGCGCCAGCGCCGCTTCGGTCATATCAATCATTTGCGGGTTCATGAATGGCTCACCGCCGGTGAATGCGATCTCTGTTACAGGCCATTTGCGGGCATCAATCTGGTCCAGATAATCGCCCACTTCGGTGGCCGTTATATAGACCAGCGCATCATTCGTCGGGCTGGAAGCTATGTAGCAGTTCACACATTCGATGTTGCACAAAGTCCCCGTGTTGAACCAAAGCGTTTGGGGATTGCGCAGCGCAACTGTGGCGCGGGCTTCACCTTTTGCGGTGATGCTCGGGTGTTCGAATTTACCCACATTTGCCTGTGCCAGATCTTTCATGATTGGTCCTTGTGAAGCCTTTTGGTATGTTGTCAGTGTGCTAAGGCATTGTGAGCGGCATTAAAAGGGGCCGAAGGGTCAACTGCACGCGCTTGTGAAGTCTCGGATTTTGGGTATTATCCGGCATTGATAGCGCTAACATAAGGCTGTATAGCGCAAAAGACCGATTGCAGAGGGTAAAACCGCCATGACACAACATTCAGACCAGCGTCCCACGATGAGTTCACGGGTTATCCCGGTCGAACCTTTTGATCTGGTAATCTTTGGCGGCACGGGCGATCTGGCACGGCGCAAGATTTTGCCGGGGCTTTTCCGCCGGTTCTGCGCAGGCCAGATGCCACCGCAAGCGCGCGTTATCGGTGCGGCGCGCACCGATATGGATACGGCAGGCTTTCGAACCATGGTCGCAGAGGCGATCAAGGAATTCTCAGGCTCCTACAGCTTTACCCAAGCCAAGCTGGACGCGTTTCTGGCGCGGATCGAATATCTGGCCATTGACGCGCGGGGCGAAAAAGGCTGGGCCGAACTGGCTGAGCTGATGTCGGATGAGGGCAGGGTTGAAGCCTACTACTTCTCGGTTTCGCCTGCGCTTTTCGGTGATCTGGCTGAGCGTTTGCAAAAATGGGGCATGGCCGACGCATCAGCACGGATCGTGGTGGAAAAACCCTTTGGCCGCGACCTTGAAACAGCCCGCGCGCTGAACAAGACGCTGGCGACATATTTTGACGAAAGCCAGATTTACCGCATCGACCATTATCTGGGCAAAGAAACAGTACAGAACCTGATGGCCGTGCGTTTTGGCAACATGCTGTTTGAGCCTTTGTGGAACGCGCAATATGTCGATCACATCCAGATCACCGTTGCCGAAACCGTTGGTGTCGGTGGGCGTGGTGAATATTATGATAAATCAGGCGCCATGCGAGACATGGTGCAGAACCACCTGATGCAATTGCTGTGCCTGATCGCGATGGAACCGCCTGCGCGGTTTGATCCTGATGCGGTGCGCGATGAAAAGCTGAAAGTCATCCGCGCGCTGGACCCTGTGTTGGCGCACCACATCATTCGCGGCCAATATCAGGCCGAACCGATGAACGAGGCCGAAGCACCGGGATACCGGACTGCTGTGGGTGACGCCCGTTCGCGGACCGAAAGTTTTATCGCGCTCAAGACCCACATCAGCAATTGGCGGTGGGCGGGCACGCCGTTTTATCTGCGCACCGGCAAACGGATGGAGGCGCGCAGTTCTGAAATCACCGTCGTGTTCAAGGAAACCCCGCATTCGATTTTCAGCGAGGATGCAGGCAAGCACCGCAATGTGCTGTCGATCCGGTTGCAGCCGAACGAGGGGATCACCCTGGGCGTGACGATCAAGGAACCGGGGCCGGGCGGTATGCGCCTGATCGACGTACCCCTTGATATGTCCTTTGCCGAAGCGCTGGAAGAAGGGGCCGAAAGTGTCGACGCCTACGAACGGCTGATCATGGACGTGATCCGGGGCAACCAGACCCTGTTCATGCGCGGCGATGAGGTAGAGGCCGCGTGGGGCTGGACCGACCCGATTATCGAAGGCTGGGAGGCGCGCAATGATGTGCCCAAGCCTTATGAAAGCGGCTCTGACGGGCCGACAGATTCAACAGAACTGATGCGCCGTGACGGGCGCGAATGGCGCAAGGTGACAGCATGAAGATCATTGAATATGCAGACCGCGAGATCCTTGCCATGCAGGTGGCCGATGCGTTGGCCTCTGACCTGAAAAACGTCTTGTTGACCCATGATCGCGCATCCGTCGCATTGCCCGGCGGCACAACACCGGGGCCGATTTTCGACATTTTATGTGGTCTCGATCTGGGCTGGGGCCGCGTCGATGTCATGCTCACGGATGAACGTTGGGTGCCAGAGGATCATGCGATGTCGAACACGCAGTTGCTGCGTTCACGGCTGCTGACCGGGCATGCCGCCGCCGCGAACCTGATCCCGTTCTACCGCCCGAATATGACCGTCGCGACAGGTGCGGCTGAGGCCGCTGAAACGCTTGCGCCCTTTATGCCACTGTCTTTGTTGGTGTTGGGGATGGGCGCGGACATGCACACCGCCTCGCTCTTTCCGGGGTCCAAGGGTTTGAATGACGCATTCGCCTCTGATGCTGCATTGCTGTGCCCGATCGAAGTCGAGGGTCAGGAATTCGGGCGCGTGACCTTGCCTGCCCATGCGCTCAAAGGGGCGATGGCCACGCATCTGGTGATATTCGGCGATGACAAACGGGACGCGCTGGAGCGCGCATTGTCTTTGCCCCCCGAAGAGGCGCCCATCGGTGCCGTGCTTGGAAAAGGAACAGTGCATTGGGCCGCTTGAACTGGGACGATCTGAAAACATTGCAGGTGCAATCGGAAGAGCGCTCAATCCTGTCGCTTTTTGAGGACAAAACCCGTGCTGAGTGTTTCTCAATCGCGCTCGAGAACATGACGTTCGACTATTCCAAGACCAATATAGATACCGCTACTCAAAGCGCTCTGGTCGCGTTGGCGGGTGCCGCAGATGTCGCCAGGAAACGCGATGCGATGTTCTTTGGCGATGCGATAAACGAGACCGAGGGCAGGGCGGTTCTGCACACTGCATTGCGCAATCTGGATGGTGGTCCGGTGATGGTGGACGGCGTCGATGTGATGCCTCGCGTGTTGTTAACGCTGGCCGCGATGCGTCGTTACGCCGATGTGGTGCGTGACAGCGACATTACCGATGTGGTCAATATCGGCATTGGCGGTTCTGATCTGGGGCCTGCGATGGCTGTGGCCGCATTGGCCCCTTACCATGATGGACCGCGCTGTCATTTCGTCTCAAACGTGGACGGTGCGCATATCTCGGACACGCTGCGCGGGATGGATGCGAAAACAACGCTGGTGATCGTCGCCTCAAAGACGTTCACCACGATCGAGACCATGACCAACGCCCGCACCGCGCGCGCGTGGATGGTCGATCATGGCGGCGATCCGTCCCGCCAGTTCGCAGCCCTCAGCACCGCGCAGGACAAGACCGCCGCCTTTGGCATTGATCCAGCACAGGTGTTCGGGTTCGAGGATTGGGTCGGCGGGCGGTACTCCGTCTGGGGGCCGATTGGTCTGTCGCTCATGATTGCCATCGGGCCGAAAGGCTTTGACGCCTTTTTGCGCGGCGCACAGGCGATGGATGTGCATTTCCGCGCGGCCGAACCCTTGGAAAATCTGCCAATGATGCTGGCGCTTGTGGGGATCTGGCACAACCAGCTGTATGGCTATGCTACCCGTGCCGTTCTGCCCTATGATCAGCGGCTTGCGCTGCTGCCAAGCTACCTGCAACAGCTTGAGCTGGAATCAAATGGCAAGTCCGTACA
>JAFMHE010000163.1 GCA_017854675.1 Paracoccaceae bacterium
CGAATTCCTGTTGCATCTGCGCAATGACGGACCTGCCTTCGTCGCGCAGTTTTCGGGCCTCATCCAGATCATCACGGTAGTCTGGCGCGATAAATCCGCCGTCACGCACCAGCAAAGGCGGCTCCGCGACCAAGGCTTCATCAAGGAGGTTGATCAGGTCTGAATGTCCCGAAAGCCCAATAATAGACTCTGATAGCAGACTGGGCAGCTCAAGGGGGGACAATGTCCGGGCGATATGTTCAGCTTCCATCAGGCCATTGCGGATAGCGGTCAGGTCGCGTGGCCCGCCTCTGTCCAATGACAGGCGGGACAGGGCGCGGTCGAGGTCAGGTATCTTGCGCAGCGCGCCGCGCAGTTGCTGGGTCAAACGGTTGTTTTCAAAGCCAAACGTTACGGCGTCCAAACGTTTCGAAATCGTCTCTAACACGCGGGATGGGCTCGATATGCGACGCTCTAACAAGCGAGCACCACCTGCGGTTGCGGTGCGGTCCATAAGCGCCAAAAGTGAACCGGCCCGACCGCCGCCCATCCCGTGTGTCAATTCCAGATTGCGGCGTGTGGCGGCATCTATCTGGACGGTACGGGCCTCATTCTCGCGCTGTGGCGGGCGCAAAAGCGGCAGTTTTCCCTTTTGGGTGATGTCCAGATAGTCGATCAACGCGCCCATCGCAGATACTTCTGCGCGGGTGAAGCTGCCAAAGGCATCAAGTGTTGCGATATTGAACAAGGCGCAAATCCGCTTTTCCGCGCCCGTACTGTCAAACGCGGAACGGGCAAGTCCGGTGAGAGAAAGATCAAAATCAGAGACTAAACCGCGCATATCAGTCTCTGTTGTCTCAGAAACAATCAGCTCGGATGGCGACAGACGCGCAAGTTCCGGGCCAAGACGTACCTTTGGCAGTGGCATCACATGAAACGCGCCAGTTGAAATATCTACCCAGGCCAGCGCAGTTGCGTCGCGCACCTCTGAAAACGCGGCAAGGTAATTGTGGCGTCTTGCGTTCAGCAGCGCCTCTTCGGTCAAGGTGCCGGGCGTGACCAGCCGCACAACATCGCGTTTGACGATGGCCTTGTACCCGCGCTTTTTCGCTTCTGCCGGGCTTTCCATCTGCTCGCATACCGCGACGCGAAATCCCTTGCGGATCAGCGTCAACAAGTACCCTTCGGCAGCATGAACCGGTACGCCGCACATGGGAATGTCATTGCCTTCGTGTTTTCCGCGTTTGGTCAGGGCGATATCCAACGCTTCTGCCGCGGCGACAGCATCGTCAAAAAACATCTCATAGAAATCGCCCATGCGGTAGAATAGAAGGGCGTCGCGATATTCGGCCTTCAGCTCAAGATACTGCGCCATCATGGGCGTCACTTTTTCCGTGCTCACCGGCCATTCCCCCACCCGTTACCTGTCTGTACAAAACCACGTCGCGCAGGGAAAGGGGTGCCGGGCCATAGACCCGTGCCAGTTTCGTGTTAAAATGGAAATCCAAGCACCGAACACAGTGAGCGAAGACCTTGCGCAACAAAATTGATCACGCGTTGCCGGCAGATGCGCTTTTCTTGAATCCATGGACGGAGGAAGGCGTCAAGCTGCTGCTTGAGCCAGAATTTGTGTGGCGACCGATCCCGTCTGGCCGGATCGAAGGTTTTCCACTGAGCGCGCACAATGAGATTAATACCAAGATCAAAAAGGTTCTTACGACGACGCGCCGCACAAGGGTTTTCCCAAAGGCGATCGAGTACAATAGCCTGCCGATTGTCGTCGATCAGGCAGCGTTTCGCCGGTCTCAGGTGCTTGGCCATGGCAAGGTTGTGCTGGCGGGTGCATCTGGTCAGCGCGCGCTGAACCAGCATAGGATTGAGCATTCCGAGACAGATGTAGAGGGTGATTTGAACGCCTATTTCGCGGCGTGCCGGGCGGAAAACGCGGGGCGGGAACTGCCGCTTTTTGGGGGGTTTCTGGAGCGGGATCTGCATTTTGCCGTGCCGTGCCGGAACACGTTCAACTATTTCCACTTTATCACAGAAGCGCTGTCGCAACTGACGCTATTGGATGGGCTGGATTTCAAGGGAAACATCTATTTTCACTATCCCAACAGCGAGGATAAACATCGCGGGTTTACCAACGAATTTGTTGATGCGCTGTTTCCGGAATTTGCGGGGCGTGTGATTTTTGAACGGGTGCCCAAGGATTACGACCGCGTCGTGACAGGGTTCGATCTGTTGGGTGCAATCGAACAGGCGCCGGACGCGATGTTTGCCGGGCTTGACCGCCATCTGTCCAAGGATGCGATGGAAAAGGGCGGTGCTACCAATCCGCTGCTTAAGCCTGTTTTGGCGATGAACGGCGTGCCTTCTGCGGTGTTGGCATTACGGGAACGTGCGCTGAAAGCCATCGAAGGGCAGGATTTCAGCCATCTGCCAAGGCGGTTTTACGTCGGGCGGACCAATTATCACAGCAGACCCCGGTCCATGGCCGGTGAGGATATGCTGTTTGAACATTTGCAGATGTTTGATTTTGAATACGTGATGTTCGAGACATTGACCCCGCTAGAGCAGATCGCAATCATGGCGCAGGCAGAGATTGTTGTGTCGTGCCATGGTGCGGGATTTACGAACATGCTGTTTGCCAACCCTGACGCCTATGTGATTGAGCTGGGCACACTGCAGACGCTTCAGTCCCGTTGGGGTGACTTCTGGCCATTGGCGCATGCGTCACAGTGCAAATACATCAGTTTTTTCTGCGACTTTAAGGCTCAAAACCCTACTTTAGAGCCTGATTTTGACATAGACGGGATTGTCCCCGTGGCGATGTCGGATGCAGCCGTGGCGCATATCATGGCCTTTGTGGTGTCATTGCTGGGCCATTGTCCGACACTGCAATCGACACAGCTGATCACTGATCTGACGCGTCAGTTGGTCGCCGTCGATGCGGCAGAGCAAGCGATAGAGCTGATGAATGCGCACCCCGGCATTGCGCAGGGCAACATGGATCTGTGTCTGATTCTGGCTGACGCGCACAAAAAGCTGGATGATCCAAAGTCAGAGCTGCTGGCCCTTGATCAAGCGTACAAGGCAAATCCGAAAAGGTGGCAGACCTTAGTGCGCATCATCTGGTGTGCGAACCGGTGTGAACGCCCGCAGGTGATCCGTTGGGCGCTGTCCCGATTGGCGCGTGATTTCCCGCAACGCCATGATGCATTTGTCGGCAATCACGAATGGGTGCGGTTCGTCGCATAACCGTTAGCGTTAACGCCTGCGGTCATGATTGAATGCGCCCTGTTTCATGGATATGAAGCGTGAAACAAACAGAAAGCCGCATCCGTGACCAAAAACCGTATCACCGACGAAGAGGCGCTTGCCTTTCACCTTGAACCAACCCCCGGCAAGTTCGAGATCACTGCAACCGTTCCTATGACCACGCAGCGCGATCTGTCGCTTGCGTATTCTCCCGGTGTTGCGGTCCCCTGCGAGGCGATCGCTGCGAACCCTGAAACGGCGTATGACTACACCAACAAGGGAAACCTTGTGGCGGTCATTTCCAACGGCACGGCGGTTCTGGGTCTGGGCAATCTGGGGGCGCTGGCGTCCAAGCCGGTGATGGAAGGCAAGGCGGTTTTGTTCAAACGCTTTGCTGACGTGAACTCGATTGATATCGAACTGGATACCGAGGACACCGAGGCGTTCATTAACGCATGCAAACTGATGGGTCCGACGTTTGGCGGTATCAACCTTGAGGACATCAAGGCGCCTGAATGTTTCATCATTGAACAGCGTCTCAAGGAAGAGATGGATATCCCTGTCTTTCATGACGATCAGCACGGCACGGCGGTGATCTGTGCGGCGGGTCTGATCAACGCGTTGCATATTTCGGGCAAGAAGATCGAAGATGTGCGGATTGTGCTGAATGGCGCGGGGGCGGCGGGCATCGCTTGTCTGGAACTGCTTAAATCAATGGGCGCAAGCCACAATAATTGCATCATGTGCGATACCAAAGGTGTGATTTATCAAGGTCGTACCGAAGGCATGAACCAGTGGAAATCTGCGCATGCGGCCACCACGGAATTGCGCACGCTCGAAGAAGCGATGAAGGGGGCCGATGTGTTCCTGGGCGTGTCCGTCAAGGGGGCGGTGACGCCCGATATGGTTGCCAGCATGGCGGACAATCCGGTTATTTTCGCAATGGCGAACCCCGACCCTGAGATCACACCCGAAGAGGCGCACGAGGTGCGGATGGACGCGATTGTGGCCACGGGCCGATCAGATTACCCCAATCAGGTGAACAACGTGTTGGGTTTCCCGTATCTGTTCCGAGGTGCGCTGGACATTCACGCGCGCGCGATCAACGATGAGATGAAGATCGCTTGTGCGCATGCGCTTGCCAATCTCGCGCGCGAAGATGTGCCGGATGAAGTTGCGGTTGCTTATGGAAAGACGCTGACTTTTGGGCGGGATTACATTATTCCCACGCCATTCGATCCCCGCCTGATCCATCGCATCCCGCCCGCCGTGGCGCGTGCAGGTATGGACACGGGTGCCGCGCGCAGGCCTATCATCGACATGGATGCCTATGAGCTGAGCCTGAAATCGCGGATGGACCCCACCGCGAACATCCTGCGCGGCATCAACGCGCGTGCGCGCAACAATCAGGCGCGCATGATCTTTGCCGAAGGGGATGACCCGCGTGTGCTGCGCGCGGCGGTGCTGTATCAGCGTTCCGGTCTGGGCAAAGCACTAGTTGTCGGGCGCGCCGATGATGTGAAGACAAAGCTCGAAGCAACCGGTCTGGGCGACGCGGTGCGAGAGCTTGAGATCGTGAATGCGGCCAATACGAACAATTTGGATACCTACAAAGAATTCCTTTATGGCCGCCTGCAACGCCGGGGTTTCGACAGCAAAGACATTCATCGTCTTGCCGCGCGTGACCGCCACGTGTTTGGCGCATTGATGTTGCAACACGGGCATGGCGATGGGCTGGTTACGGGCGCGACCCGCAAATCAGCGCATGTGCTGGAACGGCTGAACCATGTGTTTGAAGCGAACGCCGAACATGGGGCGGCTGGTTTTACGGCGCTTCTGCACAAAGGGCGGATCGTGTTCATCGCCGACACGCTGGTGCATGAATGGCCGGATGAGAACGACCTTGCCAACATCGCGCAAAGTGGCGCGCGCGTTGCGCGTCATCTGGGGCTTGAGCCACGGGTTGCTTTTGTCAGCTTTTCAACCTTCGGCTATCCGGTGTCAGAACGTGCGGAAAAGATGCATAAGGCGCCTCAAGTGCTGGATGCGCGCGGCGTTGATTTCGAATACGAGGGCGAAATGACCGTTGATGTGGCGCTGAACCCGGCAGCGCAAGCGCAATATCCGTTCTCACGGTTGACGGGCCCAGCTAATATCTTGGTTGTGCCTGCGCGCCACTCCGCCAGTATTTCGGTCAAGCTGATGCAGGAAATGGCGGGCGCGACAGTGATTGGTCCGATCCTGACGGGTCTGGATAAGTCTATCCAGATTTGTTCAACCACTTCGACGGCGAATGACATTCTGAACATGGCCATTCTGGCCGCGTGCAAGGTTGGCGAATGATCTGGAACCTCGGGTCTATTAACCTCGATAACTTTTACCAACTCCCGCATCTGCCCGGTGCGGGGGAAACGATCGCCGCGACAGATTACCGGCAGGGGCTGGGCGGCAAGGGCGCAAATATGTCCGTTGCTGCCGCGCGCGCTGCGGCACGGGTCATGCATATCGGTGCCGTTGGTGCAGACGGCATTTGGGCGCGGGACCGGCTGTTGGAATACGGGGTCGAGGTGCAGCACATCGCCAAGGTTTCTGCCGCCACGGGGCACGCGAATATCAACGTAGATGCAAGCGGCGAGAACAACATCGTGCTGTTCCCCGGCGCGAATATCCAGATCACGGAACAGATGATTGGCGCGGCCCTGACCGAAGCGTCGCCGGGCCATTGGCTGTTGATGCAGAACGAAACCTGCGGTCAGATTTATGCGGCACAAACAGCGCGGACCTTGGGGTTGAAGGTGGCTTATGCCGCTGCCCCGTTTGATGCAGATGCTGTTGCGGCGGTTCTGGATGATCTTGATCTGCTGGTCTTGAACGCGGTTGAAGCGGCGCAGTTGCGCGATGCGACCGGGCTTGAGTTGGCTGATTTGCCTGTTGCGGATATTGTGGTCACATTGGGTAGTGATGGGTGCGAATGGGTCTCTAATACGCACAATAGGACCGAAACTTATCCTGCGTACCCTGTTCAGGCTGTCGATACGACAGGGGCGGGCGACACGTTTACGGGATACCTGATTGCCAGTCTGGACCGAGGATTACCGATGTCGGATGCGATTGATCTGGCGATGCGGGCCGGTGCGTTGATGGTCATGCGTCACGGCACAGCGGATGTGATCCCGGACCTGAAAAATATCCAGGATCACGACTTCAGCTAGGTCTATTTGGCGAAGGGTGCCGCAGATCCCCAAAGCTGTTTTACACGCGCATCGCGGCCACATCCCTCACGATAGCGTTTGTAGGCGGTTGATTTCTTGACGCCAATGCCAACCGATGTCACCGCCAAACGCTCGCTGCTTTTGTAGTAGTCCTGATGATAGGCATCTGCCGGATAGAACTTTGCCGCGCCAAGGATCGGTGTGACGACCTTTTGCCCAAGGGCTGCTTGAGCGTCTGCTTTGGCCTTTTCAGCAGCGGCCTTTTGTGCGCCACCACTCGCGAATATCGCTGTGCGGTAGCTGGGCCCACGGTCACAGAACTGGCCGCCTGCGTCTGTCGGATCGACGGAGCGAAAGAACATCGCCAAAATCGTATCGCGGCTAATGACGCCGGGATCAAACTGTATTTGCACGGCCTCATAGTGGCCTGTGCCGCCTGCTGTTACCTGTTTGTATGTCGGGTTTGCCGTGCTGCCGCCTGCGAAACCGGAAATCGCCTCCTTCACGCCGCGAACGGATTCGAAATCTGATTCCACGCACCAGAAACACCCGCCTGCGACTGTCAGCGTTTCGGTGCCTGCGGCCTTGGCACCGCTGGATTGGGCAAAAAGCCCGATGGCGATCAAAGCGCCGAGTGTAATTGTCTTGAGGGTTGCGAAATGTATCATATCTGCCTCCTGTTTCTTTCACGCTGCACCCCGGCGACCCGACTGGCAAGCGGGCAAAGCGTCACTTCACGCGCTGGTGATGGGACTTTACCCCTTGGCGCGGATCGGTAACATTCCGCCAAACGCAAGGAGAGCATCATGCGCATCGCTATGTGGTCCGGGCCACGAAATCTGAGCACGGCGATGATGTACAGTTTCGGTGCGCGCGCCGATTTCAACGTGATGGATGAACCGTTTTATGCGGCTTACTTGCACGCAACCGGTGCGGATCATCCGATGGCGGATGAGATCAAGCAGGCCCATGAAACAGACCCTAACAAGGTTGATCTGGCTTGCCGGGCGTCGGGCAACCCGCATCTTTATATGAAACATATGCCACATCACATGGTGGATGGGTTCCCGATGGGTTGGGCCGCGGATTGTGTGCACATCCACCTGATCCGCCATCCTGCCCGCGTTATCGCCAGCTATGCAGCAAAACGCGAAGCGCCGACACTGGACGACATCGGGTTCGTGCAACAGGCAGAGTTGTTCGATCAGATCGGTGGGACTGTCATCGACAGCACAGACATCCGCGCCGATCCGAAGGGGATTTTGCGCAAGCTTTGTGACGCGATTGGGCTGCCGTTCGATCCTGCGATGCTGTCGTGGCGGGCAGGGCCAAGGGCAGAGGACGGGGTGTGGGCGAAGCATTGGTATAATGCGGTTCACCAAAGCACCGCGTTTGCCGGAGCTGAGGGAGAAATGCCCCGGTTAGAGCCGGATATGCAGGCTGTGATGGAGCAGGCTTTGCCGTACTATCAGCGGATGGCGGTACATAGGCTAGAATGAAAAAGCCCCAAACAGTGTCCGGGGCTTTTCTAACTATTGGATCGTTAACAGGCTCTTGGATCTAG
>JAFMHE010000164.1 GCA_017854675.1 Paracoccaceae bacterium
TCTCAGTTGGCACCTCGACGGCGACGTTTGTCGAGATCGAAAACATCAT
Source organism: Paracoccaceae bacterium (assembly GCA_017854675.1). Classification (GTDB taxonomy): domain Bacteria; phylum Pseudomonadota; class Alphaproteobacteria; order Rhodobacterales; family Rhodobacteraceae; genus Sulfitobacter. The sequence continues at coordinate 50 of JAFMHE010000164.1, forward strand.
TCTTGGCGGCGGGCGCGATACGATAGAGCTGGCAGATGGCTCAGGGGCGGACATCGTCCAGTCCTTTGACATGACCGACAGCGGCGACGGTACGACCAATGATCAGTTGGACGTCTCCGGCCTAACGTCTGATGGTGGCACCACTCCAGTGACCACTGCGAATGTGACGGTCACGGATACCAACGGTGACGGTTCAGGCGACGCGATCCTGACCTTCACCGGTGGCGAAAGCATCACGCTTGTGGGCGTTACCGTTTCACAGGTCGATACACCGACCGAACTGGAATCCATCGGCATTCCCGCGGCTCTCGACTTTATCGTTGAAGGCACGACAGGCGCAGACACAATCGACGCAAGTTATACCGGGGATCCGGAAGGCGATATGATCGACAATCTCGATCATTCTGATGGATCAAATGACGACAGTGTCGAAGGCTACGGCGGCAACGATTCTATCCGCTCCGGGCTTGGCAACGACTCTGTCGATGCTGGTACAGGCGATGATACTGTTTTCGCAGGCGCAGGCGATGACCTTGTCTTTGCCGCAAGCGGGGAAAACCAATTCAACGGCGAAGCAGGAAACGATACCCTGATTGGAGGCACTGACCGCGATAATCTGCGCGGCGGCGATGACGAAGACAGCCTTTTGGGTAATGAAGGTGCAGATTGGCTCTGGACCGGTGCAGGCAACGATACCGCCTTTGGCGGCACAGGTGCAGACCTGATCTACGGCGAGACCGGCAACGACAGTCTATTGGGTGAAGCTGGCAACGACAGTATCTTTGGTGGCGACGACAACGACTTTGTCGATGGCGGTGCAGACAATGACTGGGTGCTCGGTGGCTCTGGTGATGACACCATCGAAGGCGGCAGCGGCGATGATGTGCTGTGGGGAGGGGCAGACAGCGACTCTGTTCTGGGTGGCACAGGTGATGACACAATCACAGGTGACGCCGGCGCAGACGTGCTTGCAGGTGGTGCAAACGACGACTCCATAGATGGCGGGACCGGCAACGATACATTGCTTGGTGACAGTGGCGCGGACGTGTTGCTGGGCCAAGCGGGCGATGACGTTCTTTTTGGTGGGACGGAAAACGATACTCTTGAGGGTGGTGGCGACAACGACAGCCTCTATGGCGGCACGGGCAATGACAGCGTGCTGGGCCAGGACGGCGACGACATTCTCAGTGGTGAAGAAGGTGCTGACACCATTCAAGGTGGCGATGGCGCGGACCTGATCCATGGCGGCGATGACGGCGACACGATCTTTGGGGACACCAACGGTGTTCCAGACGATGCGGGCAGCGACACCATCTACGGCGGCACCGGCAACGACAGCATTGCTGCGGGTGCGTTGGATGACATCGTCATTGCCGGTGACGGTGCTGATACAGTTTATGGTGACGCTGGCAATGATATGATCTTTGGCGATGAGCCATTGTCAGTCGAATACAACTCCGGTGCGGCACAGGGTTCGGGCGCGGGTGGTGCAGCCATCTCCAACCTTACCGATTTCCCCACAGACACCTTTACCGTCGAAATGCAGTACAGCGGCGCGGGCATGTCCACGCCCGGACCAGATGATCCTGCACTCACGACGACATTGTTCTCTTATGGCACCGCATCCAGCCCCTCCGAACTGGTGGTCTATGCCGTCTCTGACAATGAGGTGTACGACCTTTCGACACCCCTTGATCTGACAGATACGATCATCGAAACTGGCTATGTTACCGTTGAAGTCAACGGCAACAGCTATACGACCTCAATTACCAGCAGTTCTGTCATCGACGGCGGCCAGCATTCAGTCGCGGTTACTTTTGATGCTGCGGCCCAAGAATTGGTCATCTTTTTTGATGGCACCCCTGCCGAGACAATCGCGCTGATTGACGCCACCCCGATTGAAACCGGTGGCACGTTCTCACTGGGCCAAGGTGCCGGCCCACAGGGCGGATTCACAGGTGAGGTGTTTGACGCGCGGCTTTGGGATGACATTCGCACCAACGCCGAGATCAACGATTACAGCAGCGGCACATTGGAAGAAGAAGCCGGTGATCCGGACCTGATCTCCAACTGGGTTCCCGATCCTTTCACTGGCAACTTCCGCGACGATGTTGGCGGCAATGTCCTGACGTCCAACGGGGCCACCGTGAACACGCAGCCCGGCTTTGGCGACGACCTCTTGTATGGGGGCGACGGCAGCGACACCATTCTGGGCGCAGGCGGTAACGATACGCTTGATGGCGACAACGAAGATTCCCTTGGCGGTGCTGACTATCTCGACGGGGGCGACGGCAACGACCAGATCATCGGCGACGTTGGCGACGATACCCTGCTGGGCGGCAGTGGCGCTGATACAATTTATGCGGGTGCCGACGATGACATCGTACAAGGTGGCAGTGGCAGCGACAGCTTGTTCGGCGGCGCAGGCAGCGACACCATTGATGCCGGAGGCGACGATGGTGCGGCTGACCGGGTCTATGCAGGCGACGACCGCGACCACATCTATGCGACAAAGAACGACAGTGTGGACGGCGGCGCAGGCGGCGAAGATTGGGATACGCTTCATGTCGGCGGGCCTTCGGCTGGCGGTTCGATCAATTTTGTCAACCTCGGCCCTGACAGCAACGGCAACGGCATCGACGGCTACATCGATTATTTCGACAGCGTCGGCACCTTTGAAGGGCGTCTGAACTTTGAAGAGATCGAAGCGTTTGAGGGCATCATCTGCTTTACCAAAGGTGCGGGTATTCTGACCGAAACGGGCTACCGCCCGGTTGAAAGTTTGCAGATCGGCGATTTGGTACATACCCGTGACAATGGCATGCAGCAGATACGTTGGATCGGGCAGCGCAGTGTTCCGGGCATCGGCCAGCTTGCACCCATATCCTTTGCACCAGAGGCGCTAGAGGGAGCGACAAAACCGTTGATCGTCTCCCCTCAACACCGGATGTTGCTGACCGGTTATCAGTCAGAATTGCTGTTTGGCGAAACCGAAGTGCTGGTGCCCGCCAAGTATCTGGTGAATGGCACAACCGTGCGCGAGGCACCTTGCGCAAAGGTGTCCTATTACCACGTGATGTTTGACAGCCACGAGGTGATCTATGCCGACGGGCAGGCAACCGAAAGCTTTCATGCCGGCGGCGAAGGCTTGAACGCCATTGCACCAGAAGCGCGCGAAGAGATGTTTGCGATCTTCCCTGAATTGCGCTGGAACGCGGGCGGACATGGGGACACAGCACGGATCTGCCTCAAATCACACGAGGCGCAAGTGCTGGGTCAACTGAGAAACGCAGCCTGATTCGGGCTTTTCATCAAGCACTTCAAAAATAGAAAAAGGCAGGTCTGGATCCCCAAACCTGCCTTTTCACTTAAGCACTCCGATGGATGCCGGTGAGGTTACAGCCCCCACTTGGCCTTGTTCGCTTCAAAGAAGCCCGCAGCCTGCTTTAACTTGACCCAGTTGTTCACGTAGTTGATCCAGACCTGATCATCCTGCGGCAACAGCATTGCAATTGGTGATGGTGAGCGTGGCGTCGCGCCCATTACACGGGCAACACCAAACTTTTCTTCCAATGTGGCCCCTTCGATGTTGGACGTGATGAACACGTCAGCACGGCCTGCCAACACTTCCTGATAACCACGCGCCGGCGCTTCGACCACTTTGATATCGGCATTCGGATACCATTCGCGCACCAGCTTTTCAAAAGTCGTGCCAAGGGTCGTGGCAACCTTTACTTCGGGCTTGTTGATGTCCTCGTGGCTGGTAAATTTGCCTGCATCCTCTTTCGAGGTGAACGGCATGATCTCGACCGAGATGTAGCTTTCGGAGAAACCAGCCGCCTTCATCCGCGCAGGAGAAATCGACGCAGAACCTGTGATATGGTACTGACCCGCGACAACACCGTTCACCAGTGTTTTCCAGTCTGTCGGCACGAATTCAACTTCGACACCCAGATCCGTTGCCAGCTCTGTCATGATGTCGATGTCGAAACCCTTGTAACTGTTGGTGGCCGGGTCGCGCACAGACATGGGGTTCCAGTCGCCGGTGGTGCCGACCTTCAGCACCCCGTCGCTGAGGATTTCGTTCAGCGCAGATTGCGCCTGCGCCGCACCAGACAGCGCCAAACCAACCAGCGCAACAGACGCGGCTTTCAAAAACTTGTTCATCATTTCTTCCTTAAGTGGGTGTGTAATCTCGGGTTGGATCCCATACTGGCTTGTAGGTAGGCTGAATTCAATTAGAGTGAAGCGAAATAATACAATCATTTCAATACGGGCGTTTCCGCATGGGCAGGACAGCTGATGTCTGACACAGCAATTGAACTTGTCGATGTGGACAAGTGGTATGGCACCTTTCATGTGTTGAAGGGAATTAACCTTACCGTGAAGACGGGCGAAAAGGTTGTGATCTGCGGGCCGTCGGGGTCTGGCAAATCCACGGTCGTGCGCTGTATCAACCGGCTGGAAGAGCATCAAAAGGGCACCATTAGGTTCAATGGCATTGAGCTGACCAATGATCCCAAATCCGTCGCGTCGATCCAGGGCGAGATTGGGATGGTGTTCCAGCAATTCAACCTTTTCCCCCACCTGAGTGTGTTGGAGAACCTGATCCTTGGCCCGATGAAAGCCCGCGGCCTGAGCCGTGCCAAAGCGGTCGAGATTGCACAGCATTACCTGACCCGCGTGCGCATTCCCGAACAGGCCGACAAGATGCCCGCGCAATTATCAGGCGGGCAACAGCAGCGCGTGGCAATCGCACGGTCCTTGTGCATGGAACCCAAAGTGTTGTTGTTTGATGAGCCAACTTCGGCGCTTGATCCTGAAATGATCTCCGAAGTGCTCGATGTGATGGTCGAGCTGGCCCAAGACGGCATGACGATGGTTGTCGTCACCCACGAGATGGGCTTTGCCCGCAAGGTGGCCGACAAGATGGTGTTCATGGACGAAGGCGAGATTGTCGAACAATCCGCGCCCGAGGCGTTCTTTAACGCGCCGACATCTGCGCGGTGCCGCAAGTTTCTCAGCCAAATCCTGCAGCATTAGAAGGCGCGTCATGAAAAAACTAGGCCTTGCCCTGTTGGTGCTGCTCGGGTTGAGCGGCTGCGGTTCCTCTGGCACATGGGGGTGGTATGTCATCGACCCCACCACCGCATCGGGGTGGGTGAACATAAAGTTCCTTGTCTCTGGCATGGGCAACACGATCCTGATCTCGGTCATCGCGGCGGCAATCTCGATCGTGCTGGGCCTGATCGTCGCCCTGCCCGGCCAATCCACCAAGCGCGGCTGGCGTATCGTCAACCGCGTCTATGTTGAATTGGTCCGCTCGATCCCGTTGCTGCCGATGTTGTTCTGGGTATTCTACGGCCTGCCGATCATCTTTAAATCCATGGGGTTGGACATACCGATTGACCCCTTCTGGGGCGCGATCATCACGCTGGCGGTTTCTGACAGTGCGTTTACCGCCGAAATTTACCGCTCGGGCATCCAGTCGATTGCCAAGGGGCAAAAGGAAGCGGCCCAGACCATTGGCCTGAATTACGCGCAAACCATGCGCTATGTCATCCTGCCACAGGCCATCCGCCGGATCCTGCCCCCGCTGGCCAACCAATTCATTTATATCGTGAAAATGAGCGCCTTTGCCTCTGTCATCGGTATGCAGGAACTGACGCGCCGCGCAAATGAACTGGTGGTGACAGAATACCGTCCCCTAGAGATCTATTCCCTGTTGATCATCGAATATCTGGTTCTTGTGCTGATCATCAGCGCCGGCGTCCGGTGGCTTGAGCGGCGGATGGGGTCAGACGAACGTCAGTAAGGAGAGACAGATGGACTGGAAAAGCTTTATGGCCGATACCGAGGCCAGCATCGCAACCTTCTCAAAGGAAGTGCCGCAAACGGTAAAAGGTTTTGGCCAGATGGGCCAAGCCGCAAAAGCCGATGGTGCCTTGAGCGAGAAAACCAAGGAGTTCATCGCACTTGGGATAGCAGTTGCGACGCGTTGTGACAGTTGCATCGGGTTTCACGTCCGCTCGCTTGTGCGGCTGGGCGCCACCCGAGAAGAGCTGTGCGAGGCGCTGGCGATGGCCACCTATATGGGCGGCGGTCCGTCTTATGCCTACAGTGCCAAGGCGCTTTCGGCCTATGATGTGTTCACGGCCGACGATTAGACGTCAGGCCTGCGCAAACCACTCTGGCAGAATGGTGCGGTGATCAAATTGCAAAGACCGTGCCCGCATGACGCCTTTGTCGGCTGATGTCTCAGGCGTATCGGACACCAAATCATACGCCATCTCAGAGGCGTGCGGCCAGTCCACATGAGGCAGCGCTTCAAACCGGTGCAAAAACCGCAGCGTTTGTCGGCGTGCCTTGCGCCATGCCTCTCCCGGAAGCCCGGTTTCTGTGCCATTCGCGATCTCGATACGGTGCTCATTCGACATTTGAAGCGCGTCAATATTGGCGTATTTCAGATGCACAAGGTAGACGCCGCTTGGCATCGTGAAGGCCGAAGTGGCTGTGTTCACAATGCCGTGGCGCGCCAAATGTGTCCCGCGCCGCGCCGCGAATGCCTTGCTATAATGGCCGGAAAACACTGCATGACGGCGGTGTTCCAGCACCCGCTCTTCACCCCCTAGTTCCGCGTCATCCGCGCTTTCGATCACATCAAGCCCAAGCGCGAACAATGACTGCGCATCCTCATACGCGTCGAACATCGCGGCGAAACTCTCGAAATGTTCGGGGTCCAGACAGATAAGTTCATCCACATCCGTCCGGATCACCCAATCATAGACGTCGCCCATTTGATCCTGAATGCGGTTCAACAAATCGCTACGCATCCGGTCAAAGCTGGCCAGATTATCCCGAGGGACGGTGATTAAATTGGCCTCTGGACAGATTTTCGGCACAGATGCGTCGGGCCCATGCACGACAATAAACAGGTTTTGAGGGCCCAGATGCCGCGCGTAATGCAGGTACCATTGGCGCAGCGCCCAGTGATCCCGGTAGACCATTGTGATCGCACAAATTCTCATACCACTGTCTAGTCGCGGTTCCGTGGTCCAAACAAGCACAAACACCGCGAAATGCCGGACTTTGCGCGCATTGCCACCTTGGTTTCCCACAAGGGCGTTTGCTGCTTTTCAAGTCACTTGATCCGTTGTGTTTATAGACGCCTGGAATGCCTTATTGGCCTGTCTTGATTTCGCGCCGCTCTTTTGCTGGTACATGATCCATCATTGGAAACAGGCCATGGGACATCCAAGAACGGATGAATTCAGCGTTTCACCTGAACGCGGGGCCATGCGCCCATACGGTCAGTGAATGGCGGACACCACTTGTCACCGGCGTTACATGATGAAGCGAAAAACTGGGAAAGATACTGACGCAGCCTTGGGCGCGATTGGCTGCCACAATATGGGCGCTGGGCATGACCTCCAAATCTCCACCTTCGTAGCTGCCCGATTTGCTCAGTTGAAGAACCAGCGTCAGCTTGCGCTTGGCTGCGGCAACCCCGTCGCCAATATCGGAATGCCATGCAAAATGGCCTCCCTTGGATGATTGATAACGCGCGACTTGCGGGCTTTCGGCAAACTCGCGCAGATCAAAGTCGAACAGATCCCTGTTGGATGTGCGCACCAACTCAATCAGCCGCTCCATGACCCAGCCCATACCGTCAACATCATCCAACCAAACCAGATCGGCTTGACGTATGTTGTGATCCCGTTGTCGCCCTACCAGCATAGCTTCATTTGCGGGCACTCTGTCCGCTGTCGCAATAATCCGGTCACACTCCCCCGAAGTGAACGCGCCTGGCATCGAATGCACTTCGATCATTCCGTCCACCTTTTCAAACTGTTGATGATATATCTGCTGAAAATTTTCTTGATGCTAACCTGAAATCGCCTCAACCGCATTAAAGCTGTCGTTTTGGACCGTTCCGCCGAACCATAAGCTTGCGCCAAC
>JAFMHE010000165.1 GCA_017854675.1 Paracoccaceae bacterium
GTGCCACGATCTATGCGGAAGTAACAGGTTTCGCTGCGACATCCGACGGCCACGACATGGTCGCTCCCTCTGGTGAGGGCGGCACCCGCGCGATGCAACTGGCGCTTGAGACGCTGCCTGAGGGCCGCAAAGTTAGCTATATCAATGCACATGGCACATCCACGCCGGTGGGTGATGTCGGTGAGATCGAAGCGGTGCGTCGGGTGTTTGGCCAAGGTTCAACACCGCCTGTCAGTTCGACAAAATCCTTGACCGGCCACGGTCAGGGTGCGGCGGGCGCGATGGAGGCGATTTTCTGTCTGTTGATGCTCAAAGATGACTTCATCACCGCGTCTATCAACGTGGATGAACTGGACCCCGCGCTTGACCCGTCAGAGATAGCAACGGTGCGGGTCGACAATGCGGGGCTCGATTCCGTGATGACCAATTCCTTCGGATTTGGTGGCACCAACGGATCAATGATCCTGTCAAAGTTCAAAGAATAGGATCGCAGATGTCTGGATTGTTGCAAGGGAAACGCGGCCTGATCATGGGTGTCGCGAACGAACGCTCTATCGCGTGGGGCATTGCAAAGGCGATGGCGGGGGCCGGTGCGGAACTGGCATTCACCTATCAGGGCGACGCATTTGGCACGCGGTTGAAACCGCTGGCTGAATCTGTCGGGTCCGACTTTATGGTCGACGTGGATGTGACCGATGATGCGTCTCTGGACACTGCGTTTGAACAATTGGGCGCGCGCTGGCCGACGATTGATTTCGTGGTCCACGCGATTGCGTTTTCCAACAAGGATGAGCTGACAGGCCGGTTCCTGAACACGTCTCGCGCGAATTTCAAACACTCGATGGATATCTCTGCGTACAGCTTCATCGAAGTCGCCCGCCGCGCGCACCCTTTGATGGTCGAAAACGGCGGCACGCTGCTGACCCTGACCTACCAAGGCTCCAACAAGGTCGTGCCGAATTACAATGTGATGGGTGTCGCCAAGGCAGCACTTGAATCCGCGACACGCTATCTGGCGAATGATCTGGGGCCTGAGGGCATCCGCGTCAACGCGATTTCGCCGGGTCCGATGAAGACGCTGGCAGGTGCCGCGATTGGTGGCGCGCGCAAGACGTACAAGCACACGGATCAGAACGCACCGCTGCGCGCCAATGCGACGTTGGAGGCTGTTGGCGGCACAGCGGTTTATCTGGCGTCAGATGCGGGGGCTTGCACGACCGGTGAGATCATTCACGTCGATGGCGGGTATCATGTGCTGGGAATGCCGCAGGGTGAGAACCTCTGAGAAACGCTAAAGGCCAAATGTTTCGCATGCGAAACATTTCCCGTTTATTAACAATACGTTAATATGCTTACCTCAGCGGCGGCGTCTGCCACAGCCAGACCTTCATGCCGCCATGCGCAATCGGCGGTCCCAGAGGTTTCCACGGCAGCCCTGTGGATTTCGCCAGCGAAGGCTCGCTTGTGACCATACCCACGCGCCAGCCCTTGAACCGCGACAACATCGTCTGGCCGAACGTCCCGTAAAGCGCATAAAGCAGGTTCTTGTTGCCGATCCGTCCGCCGTAGGGCGGATTCACCATGACCAGACCCGGAGGGCCTTCAGGCGGGGTGACTTCGCCAGCGCCGTGACATGCAAATTCTGTCCATTCCGATACGCCTGCGCGTTCTGCATTCGCCTTGCTCATCCGGATCACACCCGCATCACGGTCCGATCCATAGAACCGGTGCCGGGGCGTTTTGACCGCCCCGCCCGCGCGCATCGCAGCAAAAGCATCCGCATCAAAGGACGCCAGTTGTTCAAACGCAAAGCTGCGCGACCGGCCAGGGACCAGCCCTGCGGCAATCTCTGCGGCCTCAATCACGAAGGTGCCAGAGCCACACATCGGGTCCACCACGGGTTCGTTCCCGTTATAGCCACATCCGCGCAGCAAGAGCGCGGCCAGATTCTCGCGCATCGGCGCTTTGCCGACGGCTTCTTTGTGGCCACGTTTGTGCAGGGATTCGCCCGAGGTATCGAGGCTGATGGACACCTGATTGTCGTTAATCCGCACCTTGATCACCATCTCGGCATCGGCGCTGAGGGTGATACCATGGCTTTCGGTCAACGCGGTTTCCAGACGTTGTTGCGCTGCCTTGGCGTGGTAGATTTTCGATGCCTTGCACGTCACCTGCACCTTGACCGGCACATCGGTGCGCAGAACCGCGCCCCAGTCAAATTTGCGCGACCGTTTGTCAAGCTGCGCCAGATGGAACGCCATGAACGCACCGACGCGCACCAGAACCCGCACCGCACCGCGCAATTGCAGATTGGCGCGCCACACCTCTGGCCAACCGCCTGTAATGGTCACACCGCCGGGCGATTGGACGGGATCGGTAAAGCCGTGTTCGCAGACTTCCTCCAGTAGCAGAGGTTCCAGACCGGGCGCACAAACGAGGAAAATCTCAAGGGGGGTATCTGTATTCATGCCCCTGCATAAAGCGGATAGCGTGGGACCGCGAGGGCCATATTGCAGGGGCTTTGGTCAATCACACGGCTGAACACCGCTGCCTGCGCCCCTGTAAATCCCAAATACCGTCAAGGTTTTGCCGCGATCTCGCGCGATGCTTGAGACATGACAGATACAGCATCCCTACGCAGCTTTGCGACCGCCCCGCGCCCCAAACCGTTCCGGAAGATCAGGTTCTTTCTTCGGATTGCTATGCTCGTCCTGCCGGTCGGCTTTTTCGTGTTCACCCGCTCCAACCCAGAGATGCATCTGATGATGGTGTCCAAGGTAAGCGAATACATGATCCCGTACCTTGGCGGCAGCGAGGGCGAAAGCAGTTCCACAACGCCGCAACGCTTCACCGACAAGGTGAAGGTGAACCGCTTTGGCAGTTCAAGCCAAGGCGGGGCATTTGGCGGCGGCAGCGGCAACATGCAATCGCAGGCCGACGGGATCGGTCGCTCGCTTAGCGGTTTCAAGGTCGGCGGTTAAGCCGACCCTCAGGCGGCCGGTTTGATCGAGACCACTTCGATGTCGAACTGCAGGTCTTTGCCCGCCAACGGGTGATTTGCGTCCAGCAGAACTGTCGCCTCGTCCACCTCGACAACCATAACAGGCAGGGCTTGTCCGTCCGGCGTCTGCATCTGCAATTGCGTGCCAACCTCCAAAGGGATGTCCGCAGGGATGCCTTCACGCGGCACGGCTTGGCGCATTTCGGGGTTCAGGGGGCCGTAGGCGTCCTCGCAGGCGATCTTGACGATCTTCTTGTCGCCGACTTCCATGCCCGGCATCGCGCGGTCGAGACCCGGAATGATCATGCCTGAACCAACCTCGAACTCCAGCGGCTCGCGGCCTTCGGAACTGTCAAAGGTTGAGCCGTCCAGCAGCGTTCCGGTATAGTGAATTGCGACGGTATCGCCTGACTTGAGTGCGGTCATGATCTTCTCCAACTTGTTTTTCAGTGAGGCGATGTGCCCGCAATCCCGTGCGGCCCGCCCTATTTCGCGCGCAACCTGTCAAAGCAGACCACTGGTGTAAACCCTTGCGCGGAAATTGAGGTCTTTTCGCCGCCCGTTTGCCGTGACACTCTGATCGCAGACCCAAAGGAGAGCCCGATTATGCCCATCACCACCTGCGTCTTTGACGCGTATGGCACGCTTTTTGATGTGGCTGCTGCCGCACGTCAGGCCGCTAGCGAACCTGCGTTTGCGGCAATCAAGGACGATTGGACGGCTGTGGCCGAACACTGGCGGCTGAAGCAGTTACAGTATTCGTGGCTGCGCGCGATCACCGGCGCACATACGGATTTCTGGGAGGTAACGCAAAACGGTCTGGATTGGGCGTTGGAAAAGACGGGTCATCACGAGGATGCAGCGCTGCGGAAACGTCTTTTGGCGTTGTATTGGGAATTGCAGGCCTATGCAGAGGTGCCCGAAATGCTGGCCGCGTTAAAATCCGCCGGGCTGAACACCGCAATCTTGTCGAACGGGTCGCCCGAGATGCTGCAGGGGGCAGTGAATTCTGCGGGCATCGGGGATGTACTGGACGTGTCATTGTCGGTGCAATCGGTGGGTATCTTCAAACCGGACGCATCGGTTTATGATCTGGTCGGTGCGCATTTCGGGTGCACCAAGGACGAGGTGTTGTTCGTGTCCTCCAACGGGTGGGACGCGGCGGCGGCAACGGGATACGGGTTCACCACCGCTTGGGTGAACCGCAGTGGCGAACCAATGGACCGCCTGCCGTGGACACCCGCACATGTGATGCAAAACCTGACCGGCATTCCAGCATTGGCAGGTGTGTGATGCCGCATTTCACTTCTTCTGACGGGTTGCAGATTTATTATACCGATGAAGGCACCGGCCTGCCGATCCTGTGCCTTGCTGGTTTGACGCGCACGACTGCGGATTTCGATTACGTCACACCACATTTAAGCGGTCATCGGTTGATCAAGATGGATTACCGGGGCCGTGGGCAATCAGATTTCGATAACGATTGGCAGAACTACGCGCTGCCTGTCGAATGCCGTGATGTGATTGAACTGCTGGATCATCTGGGGCTGGACAAGGTCGCGATCCTTGGCACTTCACGTGGCGGGTTGAACGCGATGGGGCTGGCGGCGGGGGCCAAGGACCGGCTGCTGGGCGTCGCGCTGAATGATGTGGGGCCCTACATTGATCCCAAGGGGCTGGATTTTATCCGCCATTACATCGGGCGCAATCCGGCAGCGAAAACGCATGCCGAGGCCGCCGCCGCAATGGCGCGCGCCTTTCCCGAGTTTGAGGATGTACCAGAGAGCAGGTGGCTGGAAGAAGCTGTGAAACACTACACCGTGACGCCCGACGGTTTGCAGATCACCTATGACCCCAAGCTGCGCCAAGCGGTCGAGGCCGCGAGCGACGGGCCGATGCCTGATCTATGGCCGTTTTTTGACGCGATGGCAGGTCTGCCGGTTGCCTGCATCCGGGGGGCAAACTCCAATCTGCTAAGCGCCGAAACGCTGGCAGAGATGCAAGCGCGGCGCCCCGATATGATCACCGGCGTTGTACCGGGGCGGGGGCATATCCCGTTTCTGGATGAACCTGTAGCGGTCGCCACCCTGCACAAATGGATCGAGGCCATGGCATGAACATCGACATGATCCGCGCGGCGGCCACGCGCATCAAAGGGCACGCTGTGCACACCCCGCTGCTAAACGCCCCCCTGCTGGACGAGGTCGCGGGCCGCCGCGTCTGGGTCAAGGCGGAGTGTTTGCAGTTGACCGGCAGTTTCAAGTTTCGCGGGGCGTGGTCGGCGCTGTCTGCGTTGGACGATGCCACCCGCGCCAAGGGCGTCATCGCGTTTTCCAGTGGCAACCATGCGCAAGGCGTGGCCTTGGCCGCGCGGATGCACGGGGTGCCTGCGGTGATCATCATGCCCGCTGACAGCCCGCAAATGAAACTGGACAATACACGTGCGTATGGTGCCGAAGTCATCACCTATGATCGCGGGTCCGAGGACCGGGACGAGATCGGCGCGCGGCTGAGTGCGGAGCGCGGGCTGACCTTGGTAAAGCCCTTTGACGACCCCCAAGTGATTGCGGGGCAAGGCACCGTTGGTCTGGAGATTGCCGAGCAAGCCGCTGCGCAGGGCATATCGGAGGCCGATGTGATCGTGTGTTGCGGTGGTGGCGGGCTGACCTCCGGCATTGCGCTCGCGCTTGAGGCCGACGCACCCGGCATGCGCGTCAGACCGGCAGAGCCAGAGGGGTTTGACGATGTCGCCCGCTCGCTCCGCTCTGGCGGGATTGAGCGGAACAACCGGATGTCGGGCAACATTTGCGATGCGATCATTACGCCACAACCGGGTGATCTGACGTGGCCGATCCTCAAGCGGCTAAGCGGTCCGGGCATGGTGATTACCGAGGATGAAGCGTTGCAGGCGATGGCGCATGCATGGGACCGGCTGAAAATCGTGGCGGAACCGGGCGGCGCAGCAGCACTGGCCGCCGCATTGTTTCACGGCGACACGTTGCAGGGCGATGATGTGATTGTAACGATATCGGGCGGCAACGTGGACCCTGCGATGTTCGCCCGCGCCCTGGCATTCAGCGCATGACCGAATTTACCATCGCCAGTTTCAATGTGAAAAACCTGATCGGGCCGGACAAAGTATATTACAAATTCCAGTCCTACACGCCCGAAGAATACGCATGGAAAGAAGATTGGCTGGCCGAACAGATCACCACGATGAACGCCGATATCATCGGGTTTCAGGAGATATTCGAAGAGGACGCGCTGCGCGACACGCTGGCCCGTGCCGACGGGTATGGCGCGACTACGAATGCGGAGGCCGTCCCCGGCAATGACAAACGCTATCGCAAGCGGGCGATTTTCCAGCATCTGACCTACCGTGATTACAGCAGCGCGGCGCTGGCCTTTGCGCCCAATGTGCATGACGGCGCGGCAGGTCAGCGCAGACCCGGTGTCGCGATCGTGTCGCGGCTTGGCTTTGCGGAGCCGCCGCAGATCATTCAGGTCTTGGACGCGCCTCTGAAAATTCCGTTTCAGGATTTTGACGGCGACGATGGCGGGTTTTTCACCATACACAAGTTGAGCCGTCCGATCCTGAAAGCGCGCGTTCCGGTTGGTGGCACCATCATCACGGTCTTTAACTGCCACCTGAAATCCAAGCTGGGCGAGTTTATTCGCGCGGAAGGTGCTGCGTATCCTACAGAAGCGGACCTGACCCAATACGATCCTGTGGGCCGTGCTTTGGGTGCTGCGCGCGCCGCGATGCGCCGGATGGCCGAGGCGTGGGTGTTGCGCGGTGCGATCATTGCAGAATTGCGCCAGAACCGGCCAGTCATTGTTTTAGGTGATTTCAATGATCACGAGAACGCGGTGAGTTCCGAGATTATTACCGGTGAGGTGCCGTGCAAGAATTACGCATGGATGCTGCGCCATGATGCGGAGCATCGCGGGGACAGGTATTCGGATGCGGAATCTGCGCAAATCACCGAAGATATTGATACGGTGCGTCTGCATTCGGCTGAAAAGATGTTCGTGCGCAAATCCCTGCGCGACATGGTCTATACGTCGGCCTTTGGCGGTCACTACGAGAGCATCGACCAGATCCTGATGTCGCGGCATTTCACGCCGGACTGGCAGGGGCATATCGGCGAGATGACCTATTTCAGCGTGTTGAACGACCATTTGACCGACGGCAGCCACCCCGAGGCGCCGTATAACAAACTGGCCTCTGATCACGGACAGATCATGGCCACGATACAGATGAAAGGGGTTAACAGATGAAGATTTTTGACACAGGCGACGTGCGCCTGCACTACCGCGTGGACGGCCCCGAGGATGGCGCGCCGGTGGTATTCTCCAACTCGCTTGGCACCGACATGCGGCTGTGGGATCCGGTTCTGCCGCTGCTGCCAGAGGGGCTGCGCATCATTCGTTATGACAAACGCGGACACGGGCTGTCCAGTTGCCCGCCCGCGCCCTATTCGATGGGCGCGCTGGTCACCGATGTGGAACGGCTGATGGATCATCTGAACGTTAAGGACAGCGTTTTTGTGGGTCTGTCGATTGGCGGGATGACGGCGCAGGCATTGGCGGTCAAACGGCTTGATCTGGTGCGCGCCATGGTGATCTCGAACACTGCCGCCAAGATTGGCACACCCGCGATGTGGGACGAACGGATTGCAGCGGTAAAGACGGGCGGGATTGAGGCACTGGCAGATGCGGTAATGGAGCGGTGGTTCTCTGCGGGGTTCCGCGCCACGCCCGAGCTAGAGCTGTGGCGCAACATGTTGGTGCGCGGCGAGGACGAAGGTTATGCGGGGTGTTCTGCGGCAATTTCGGGCACAGATCTGTTCACGCCCACGTCCGGCCTGCGCTTGCCCACGCTGGGTATTGCCGGGGCCGAGGACGGATCGACGCCGCCCGATCTGGTGCGTGAAACCACCGATCTGATCCCCGGCTCAAGGTTCCATCTGATCCGCAAAGCAGGCCATTTGCCTTGT
>JAFMHE010000166.1 GCA_017854675.1 Paracoccaceae bacterium
CTTCTGGATGACTTTCGCCCGGTTCTTGGCCCATTTCACGTCCAGTCCGACGGCGACCAGCAAAAGCATCCCCAGACCAACCGAGGTCACAGGCCCCGGCGCGCCCAATCTGACCAGACCATTGACCAGCACAAACACAATCACCGCACCAATCATCGCACGCCCAATCGTGCCCTTTCCCCCCGCCAGTGAAATGCCGCCCAGCACCACGGCTGTCAGCGCCGTGACCTCCCAGCCTGTGCCGGTGTCGGTCCCCGGACTGCTCTGGCGCGCCGCATAAAGAACGCCCGCCAACCCACACAAAACGCCGGACATGACGTAGGTCAGGAACAGCAGACGTTCGACCTTGATGCCGACATGGCGCGCGGCCTTGCGGCTGGAGCCGATGGACATGATGTGCCAGCCGGGCCGCGAATTGCGCAGGAAGAAATGTCCGACAAGAGCCACGATCACGAGGATCACGACATTGACCGGCACTCCCAAAATGAGACCATCACCGAGAAAATCCCACGCTGCGTTATCCACCCAAGCGGTGGCGATTTCGACCGCATAGGCCTTATTGATGATCTCGACGATGGCGCGGTAAATGATCAGTGTGACCATCGTGGTCAAAAACGGCCGCGCCTTGAAGTAGCCGATCAGGAACCCGTTAAAGCCCCCCAGAACGGCACCGCACACGACACTGGCACCGAAGACGACAGCGACGGGCATTTCAAACACACTGATCAACAGAAGTGCGACCAGATTGACGATTCCGACAATCGCACCAACGCTCAGGTCAATACCGCCCGAGATGATGACAATCGCCATGGCAATCGCGACAAAACCAAACTCCGCAAACTGCCGGGGCAGTTCGACCAGATTATAGGCCGTGGCATAGTTCGGCACCGTCAACGAGAAATAGGTGATCAGCGCCACCATGATCGCGAAGGGAATCGCAGGTTCCATCCACGATTTTGACAGCAGATCTGACAAAAAGATGCGGAATGAGAAGCGCGATCGCAGATCGTGCAACCGAGAGCTGGCGGATGTGCGAGCGGTCATTTGGGATTCCAATGATATCAGGCCGTTCGGGATGGATTGGGAAAGCGCCGCGCGCTTTCCCTCAGGTGTACTGTTCAGCCCTTAGCCCGGTACGTCAAAGCACATGGACGCATCGACGTTGTCCTTGGTCACCCAGAACGGGCGGCTGTAGTGCGCCATGCGAATGTCGGTCGGCGCAAGGCCCGATTGCAGCATAAAGCTGACGGCGGACATGATGGCTTCGCCCTGCTTGGGCGCGCTGTAGTTCAGGAACTTGTAGAACAACCCGTCGTCAACATTGGTGCAGTCCTGACGGTTGCCCTCGCCCGATGCGTAGACTTTGACCTGATCGGTCTTGCCCGCCGCCTTCACGGCCTGTGCCGCACCGTTTTGCATGGTGCCCCAGAACCCGAACGTCGCACACAGATCAGGATGTTGTTGCAGCACCGTGGCGGTAATGGTGTTGGCCTTGCTGGCATCCCATGCCGCGTCCTGTTCAGACACCATATTGATCGACGGGTCCGCAGCAAGTGCCTCTTTGAAGCCGGCAAGTTGTTCGATGCTCGCAGCCGAGGTCAGATCCCCCTGCACCACGGCAACCTTGCCGGATGAACCGCTGTTCGCACCGCAAGCCTGCACGACGTCTTCACCGACCAGACGGCCGATCTGACCCCAATCCGCACCGACATAGGCACCTGTCTTGTAGTTCGAGACCATGTTGACCTGAACGACGTGAATCCCGGCTTCTTCCGCCTTCTTCAGTTGCTTGGCCAGCAGCTGGACATTGAAGTTATGCACGATCATGACATCAGGCTTGTCAGCGATCAGCGAGTTGACGATTTGCACCATGGTATCGGGGTTCCAGCCCGGATCACGCACGTCCAGTGTCATACCCATCTGCTCCGCTTCTTGCTGCATGACGTGGGTCCACATGTCCGTCAGCGGAAAACCAAGAGTTGTGGGCATCCACGCCACAGTCTTGCCCGCCAGTTTTGAATCGACCAGCTCGCGCAATTCAGCCGAGCTCTTACCGCCCGCTAGTTGCTGCGCGTCAGCAGCAAAACCACCTGCAACAACAAGTGCTGCGACTGCGGGAATACTCTTTATCAGTCGGGACATTACATTTTTCTTGGTCATTCGTTTCTCCTCCGTGTTTTTCAATCGGCCATTTGGCCTTCGTGTTGTCCGCTCAGTCACCTTGCCGTGCGGTTTCTTCGTTTCTGGGGTGCAGGAAGTTGTCGAGCAGGATCGCACACAACAACACCAACCCTTTGATGATGCTTTGCAAATTACTGTCGAGGTTCATGATGATCATCCCGTTCAGCAGCGTGCCGATCAGCGCGGCCCCGACAACGACGCTCCAGACGCTGCCGCGCCCGCCAACCAAAGAGATCCCGCCCAGCACCACCACCAAAATGACATCGAAAATCAGCGTTGAATTGATCACCTGCGTATTCATGCTGGCATTCATTGCGGCCATGACAAGTCCCGCCAAAAAGCCGATGACCGCGCTGACGCAGTACTCGAAAACGGTAAGCGGCCGTACTGGGATCCCGGACAGCCGCGCGGTGTCCGCGTTGTCCCCATGTGCGTAAATGAATCGCCCGACGCTGGTGCGCGACAGCATGAAATGCACCAAAACTGCCAGAATGATGAATACAATCACCGGGAATGGAATGCCGAACAGGCGCCCTTGCCCAAGGTATAGAAACGCATCGTTCCCATTGGGAATATAGCTGATGAACCCATCAAGAACGGTGATCCGCGCAATGCCGTAGACCAGTAAACCGCTGGCCAATGTCGTGAAAAGTGCGGGGATCTCGATGAACGCGATGATCAGGCCGTTTGCAATCCCGATCGCCAATGCCACGGCCAGTCCGGCCAGCAAAGCCACAAGTATCGGATACCCGGACCCGATCATCTGGCACACAATGGCTGCGCTGACCGCCATCGCCGTGATCTGCGACAGATCAAGCCCCCGGCCAATCACCACAACGCCCATTCCAAGGCTCAGCATACCAAGGATCGCGACACTGTTGCTCATGGTCAGAAGGTTGCCGAGTGTCGCAAATCCCGGAAGGGTCACCGCGAAAATGACGCATAAAAACAGCGTGACTAACATGACAATCACTTCCTGCGACAGGAGGCTGTCTTTTGATCGCATGAACGATTGCGGTCCACTCGCCTCGGTCATGCCGACACGTGTCCCGTACTGTAAAACGTACGTTCGATTGCACGTCCAACAGGGTCATTTTCAGCATCTCGGCCAACGGAAATAAAAGTAAGCAGCCTCATAAACGTCAACATCCCCAGTTTCGGAACAATACAGATAAACAGCCCAGATCGCGGCGCTGACTTCCCGCTCCCAGTCTCGAATTACACCGTCATGGACCAACGGCATTGCAAGAAAATCAAGATCAGGAACATGATTTAACCTAACGATCACTTGTTATGCTAGATGTGTCAAGCATTGGCTGTTAAAGTCCACAATCGGATCAGAAAAAAGGAACGGAACCCATGATCAAACTGACGTTTTGCCTGCGCCGAAAGCCTCAACTTTCGCGTGCAGAATTCCAGACCTACTGGCGCGAGACGCATGGGCCTATTGTGGAAAAACACCGCGCGGTCTTGGGGTTCGTCGCTTACAATCAGATCCATACAATCGATGATCCAATGGGCACCGCACTTGCCGATGTGCGCGGCGCCCCACCCGCCTACGACGGGGTTGCGGAAATGATCTGGGCCTCGCGCGAGGATCTGGACACGGCCATGACCAGCGCCGAAGGACGGGCTGCCGGGCGTGAATTGCTCGCGGATGAAAAGCGTTTTATCGATTTGGCAAATTCGCCGGTCTGGCTGGGCGATGTCCCTTTCAGCCTGACGTCTGACCAAGGGTAACCACTTTTGCATTAGACCGCTTCTCAAGACCCGGCTTCCAGTTTTCAGAACTCACTTCGGGGCCATCCGGATTGCGCCATCCAGACGAATGGTTTCGCCATTCAACATCGGGTTGGCAATGATCGCACCCACCATCTGCGCGAATTCCGACGGATCGCCAAGGCGGCTGGGAAACGGCACCTGCGCGCCCAAAGAGGCGCGAATTTCTTCAGATAACGTCTCAAGCAGTGGCGTCAGGAACAACCCCGGCGCGATCGTCATCACTCGGATGCCATAACGCGCCAGTTCGCGCGCGACCGGCAGCGTCATGCCTACAACCCCGCCCTTGGACGCCGCATAGGCCGCCTGCCCTATTTGACCGTCATATGCTGCAACGGAGGCGGTATTTACAATTACGCCGCGCGTATCGCCTATTGGCTCGGCCTTGTGCAGGGCTGCGGCGAATTTCGACAGCACGTTGAATGTGCCCGACAGGTTGACGTTGACGACCGCATTGAACGCGTCCAGTGACGCGGCGATCCCGTCGCGGTCAACCACCTTGGCGGGCGGACCGATGCCCGCACAATTCACCAAAATGCGCGCGGTGCCATGCAGCCGCTCAGCAGTTGCAATGGCGTCTTCAACATTGCCCCCGTTGGTGACATCCACCTGCACGAACGCGCCACCTGCTTTGCTGGCCTTTGCCTCGCCCAGATCTGCGTTCATATCGAAAATCGTGACCTTTGCACCGGCCTCGGCCAGCATATCGACCGTCGCACCACCCAGCCCCGAAGCGCCACCCGTGACAATTGCGGCCTGTCCGTTGATATCCATTGTCTTTTGCCCTCTGGTTTTAAGTTCTCTGCAGTCAGGTCGCGTCGCGGTCCATTTGCTGTTTTACACCCTCGATGACGCGCTCCAGCTGCTGGACCAAAGCGGCGCCATCAAGCGCGCCCTCTCCCGCGCACGCGGGAGGCCTGTCCATGATCCCAACGGTGAAGATCGTCAGGAAATCATCCACTTCTGCAATCGCATCCAATCGCATCAGGCGCAGCCGCGCACTGCGGGCGCAATGTTCCAGCCCGCCATAGAACGCATTGCGGATGGCCGGAATTGACAAATCGTTGCGAATATCGCCGCGCTTGATCCCGTCACGGACCACAAGGTCGAAGACTTCGACATATCGTCGGTTCAATGCGAACGCCTCGGTTTCGCGATACTGCGGTGAGGGCAGATATGGGCTCATGGCCTCGGTGATCAGCGGCCATTCGTCCAGCACCCGTTCAAAGTGTAGTTGCGCGAGTTTGGCCAATTTCGTACCGGTGTCGCACTGCACTGCCACGGCGGCCTGCGCATCGCGGGTCAGCTCATCGTAAAAATCACTGACCGCGGCCATCAACAGAGCCTGCTTGTTCTTAAAGTACAGATATACAGTGCCCTCCGCGAGGTTTGCCTCACGGGCGATTGCGGCGATCTTGACGTCTTTGCCACCCTCCTTGTCACCATCCCGAAAGACTTGCCGGGTGGCCGCGAGAATGGTGCGCTCCTTCTCCTCGACTTTCTGCCGCCGGGTCTTGGATTCGACTGCCTGCATCTTGCCATTCCCAAAAATGAGCTTGATTCATTTATAATGAGTATGCTTTCATTGCCTCAAGGACGCAACACCACACCGAGGGGGACACGGCCAGGTAATGCGCAGATCGCAGATCAGAATTGGCGGTGCGAGCGGGTATTGGGGGGATAGCCCCACAGCCACGGCGCAGCTATTGGCGGCACAGAACCTCGATTTTCTTGTCTTCGACTATCTGGCAGAAGTGACCATGTCGATCCTTGCTCGCGCCCGCTCAAAGGATGCCCGCGCGGGTTATGCCAAGGACTTTGTCGATGTTGTCCTGCGTCAGAACCTGCCTGAAATCGCGCACCAGCGGGTCAGGGTTGTGGCCAATGCAGGCGGTGTGAACCCGCAGGCCTGCGCGGATGCCGTGCGGGCGATGATAGCTGAGATGGAGTTGGATTTATCCGTGGCTGTCGTGCACGGTGACGATCTGATGGACCGCGCCACCGACCTCAACCCGACCGAGATGTTCACCGCAGAGCCGTTTCCCGCCGCAGACAGGTTGTTTTCGGTCAACGCCTACCTTGGGGCTTTCCCCATCGCGCAGGCTTTGGATGCGGGGGCGGATATCGTCATTACGGGCCGCTGCGTCGACAGCGCGGTCACGCTGGGCGCTTGCATTCATGCCTTTGGCTGGAAGCCGGAAGATCACGACCTGCTGGCCGCGGGCACATTGGCCGGCCATATCCTTGAATGTGGCACGCAGGCGACCGGCGGCAATTTCACCGACTGGGCATCAGTCGCATCCAGCCTCGATACCATCGGATATCCCATCTGCACCCTGAATGCCGACGGCGAGGCCGAGATCAGCAAGCCCGAAGGCACTGGCGGGCTGGTATCCATCGGGACCGTCGCAGAACAGATGCTGTATGAAATCGGCGACCCGCAGGCCTACATCGTGGCGGATGTGGTCTGCGACTTTTCTGAGGTGAAGGTGCACGCAGTGGCCGAGAATGTCGTGCGTCTGACTGGCGCGCGGGGCTCCGCCGCCACAGACAACTACAAAGTATCGGCCACCTATCTGGATGGCTGGCGCGCGGGCACCACCACCACGTTCTACGGCAGCCACACGGCGGCCAAGGCGCAAGCCTTTTGTGACGCCGTGTTTTCACGCGCCCGGATGGACCTTCGCGCTGCCAACCTTGCCGATTTCACGGAAACAAGCGTGGAAGTCCTCGGCGGTGGGAGCCAGATGGGCGATGCCGCGATGGCGCAGGCCGCACAAGAGGTCGTGGTCAAATACGCAGCACGGCACCCAGACAAGGCCGGGCTCGACATCTTTTTGCGTGCGGCGTCCGGCATGGGCCTGTCCGCGCCACCGGGCCTGTCGGGGTTCTTTGGTACCCGCGCCCGCCCCTCACCACTGGTACGACTGTTCTCGTTCCTGATGGCCAAAGACAAGGTGCCTTTGAAGATCGAACTTGACGGAGAACGCATGGCGGCCCCTGTCGCTTCTGGCACGCCATTTGAGCCTGCAAACCTATCCCGGCCTTCGCCCCCACCAGAGCCTGCCGCGCCCAGTGAACCTGTGACCGTGGCACTGGAGCAGCTCGCCTGGGGTCGCAGCGGTGACAAGGGCGACACCGCAAATATCGGTATCATTGCACGCCACCCGGATGCCCTGCCCTATCTCTGGGCGCAGTTGACAGAAGCAGGCGTGGCCGCCCGTTTCGCCCATGTTCTCGACGGCGACGTGGCCCGCTATTTCCTGCCCGGTCCCGGAGCGATCAACTTCGTGCTTACCCGTACTTTGGGCGGCGGCGGCGTGGCCAGCCTGCGCAATGACGCATTGGGCAAAGGGTTTGCACAAGTGCTGTTACAGACCCCCATCACCGTCCCCCAAAACCTGATCGAGCGTCTGTCATGAGCCCCTATGCCTCCACCCTCGACACCACCAGCGACGCGTTTGCGCGCAACCGTCAAGACATGCTCGGCCTTCTGGATGAGTTGCAACAGATCAAAGAGCGCGCCGCAGCCCTGTCAGAGCGCCGTCGCCCGCGGTTCGACGAACGCGGACAACTTACGCCCCGCGAACGCCTGCACCGGCTGCTTGATCCCGGCATGCCGTTTCTGGAGCTTTATGCGCTGGCCAACTACCTGCTGGACACCGACGATCGCGAAACATCTGTCCCCGGTGCCAGTGCACTGTCCGGGATCGGATTTATCAACGGCACGCGCTGCGTGATCTTTGTGGACGACAGCGGCATCGCGGCAGGGTCAGCCGTGGCCAAGACCAGCGACAAGATACAGGCCTGTCTCGACATCTCGATGAAATACAAGCTGCCATTCGTGCATCTGGTTGAAAGCGCGGGCGCGGATCTGATGCAATACGCCGTCGAAAGCTGGGCGTATGCGGGGCGGATATTCTGCAAGCTTGCGAACCTGAGTGCGGCGGGCATTCCTACAATCGCCGTACTGCACGGGCCCGCAACAGCCGGCGGGGCCTATATGCCGGGGTTGAGCGACTAC
>JAFMHE010000167.1:0-3581 GCA_017854675.1 Paracoccaceae bacterium
CCATCGCTGAGTGTCGAGGCGAACATCGGCTTCCAAGCGGCCCTGTCAGGCAAGACTGATCCAGACCACATTGCCCAGATCATCAGTGCCTTGGGGCTGTCAGACCATCTGAGAAAATACCCCGAAGCCTTGTCCGGCGGCCAGCAACAGCGCGTCGCCATCGCAAGAGCGATTGCCGCCAAACCCAAGCTGATGTTGGCAGATGAACCCACCGGAAATCTGGACGAAGCGACCGCCGGCGATGTGCTGGAACAGATGCTGGCCCTTGTCGCGCAAACTGGTGCGGCACTAATGGTCGTCACCCATTCCCCCGCCATCGCCGCGCGCATGGACTGGCAATTGCACCTGCGCAACGGCCTGCTGACATGATCCGAACCTGCCTTTGGGCATTACTGTCGCATTGGTTGCGCAACCCATTGCAATTGTTTGCGTTTCTTGCCGGTCTTGCCCTTGCCACTGCGCTGTGGTCCGGGGTGCAGGCAATCAATACCGAAGCGCGCGCCAGCTATGATGCCGCAGCCAACACGCTGGGTGAGGGTCGGTTCGACGCGTTGGTGCCCCGCCAAGGCGACCGAATTTCCCAAGAGACATATGTCACGCTCAGGCGTGCAGGTTGGCTCGTCTCGCCGGTGATTGATGGCATGTTGGGTGATGTGCGGCTGGTTGGCGTTGATCCGGTAACAGCGCCTGCCGGGTTTGGCGCGGCACGTACGAACTTGGGGCCGGCGGCTCTTGCCCAAGGCAACCCCGATGCCTTGTTTGCAAATCAAGAAACCCGGCGCGCCCTTGACCCGAACCTTGAGGTGATACCGGACCCCGGCATTGCGTCCGGTATTGCAATTGGCGATATTGGCGCGGTGCAACAGTTGCTGGGGCGCGACGACCTGTCCCGCCTGATCCTGCTGCCGATCCAACCGCGCGTGCAACCGGACCTCGGTAGTATTGCGCCGCAACTGCGCATCCAGTCGTCCCAGCAAGTCGCCAATATCGCAGAGCTTACCGACAGCTTTCATCTCAATCTCACCGCCTTTGGTCTGCTCAGCTTTGCAGTTGGTCTGTTCATCGTGCACTCCACCATTGGGCTGGCATTTGAGCAACGCCGCGGGATGATCCGCACATTGCGGGCCTTGGGTGTGCCGCTGCGCGTACTGCTGACGCTGATCGCGGTTGAGATGATGGCACTTGCTGCCATCGGTGCAGCCATCGGGATCGTGTTGGGCTATCTGATTGCCGCAGTTTTGCTGCCTGATGTCGCCGCCACCTTGCGCGGGCTCTACGGGGCGGAAATTTCGGGAACATTGAAATTGCGCGCGTCGTGGTGGGCTTCGGGGTTGCTGATTGCGCTGATCGGTACGGGCGTCGCCCTATCGACGCGGACTTGGCAGATTGCCCAGATGCCGCTGCTGGCAAGCGTGCGCCCGCGCGCGTGGGTGGTTGCCACCGCGTCCCGCTTTCGGCTGCAAAGCATTGGTGCGGTCTTGTTGCTTGGCCTCGCCCTGCCCCTCGCGTTATTTGCAAACGGTTTGCTGGCAGGTTTTGCGCTTTTGGGGTGCTTGCTGATTGGGGCGGCCCTTGCCCTGCCTGCCTTGGCGGCGACGGCGCTCACCCTTGCGCAGAACCTCGCCCGCGCACCGGTCTGGACTTGGTTCTGGGCGGATACCAGACAACAATTGCCGGGGCTGAGCCTTGCCTTGATGGCGCTGCTGCTGGCGATATCGGCAAACATCGGCGTCTCAACCATGGTATCCAGCTTTCGCCTTACTTTCGTGTCATTCCTTGACCAGCGGCTCGCCCCGGAGTTGTTCATCGAAGTGGAAACACCACAGCAGAGCGCCGCCTTACAGGCGTTTCTGGACCAGCGCGGGTTGGAGGTTTTGCCGCTGCTATCGACACCGTCCGTGATCGCGGCACAGCCCGTTTCGCTATACGGCGTGCGGGTGGGTTCGACTTATCGCGACAATTGGGTCTTTTTGGCATCTACGCCCGCTGCTTGGGATGATGTGGCGCAGGGACAAGCGGTGGTGGTGAACGAACAACTTGCGCGGCGCGCAGATCTTTGGGTCGGGGACCAGGTTGTGGTGGCACCTACCCTGACGCTGCCCATCGTTGCGGTCGTCGGGGATTACGGCAATCCGCAAGGTCAGGTCCTGATCAGCGAAGACTTGTTTACCAGCATGCACCCCGATCTGATCCCCCTGCGGTTCGGTGTGCGTACTTCCGATCCCCCGCAGCTTCGCCGCGATATCACAGCAACACTGGGCATTGATCAAAATGCAATGACAAATCAGGCCGCGATCAAAGCCCTGTCGCTGGAGGTCTTTGAACGCACCTTTGTCGTCACGTCTGCGTTGAATGTGCTGACGCTGGGCGTGGCCAGCTTCGCCATTTTGATGAGCTTGCTGACCTTGGCCGACCTGCGCGTGCCACAACTGGCTCCGGTCTGGGCGCTGGGATTGACGCGTCGGCATCTGGGGGGGCTGGAACTGCTGCGCGCGGTGCTGCTGGCGGGGTTTGTCTTCATCTGCGCGGTGCCGACCGGCTTGATGCTGGCGTGGATATTGCTAAGCATCATCAACGTAGAAGCGTTCGGATGGAAACTGCCTATCTACCTGTTTCCAATGGAGTATATCAAGCTGGGTGCTTATGCGATGGGGGCGGCCTTTGTAGCGGCTCTATGGCCTGCGCTGCGATTGATGCGGACACCGCCATCCGGATTATTGAGGGTTTTCGCAAGTGAACGTTAGACTGCTTTGCTTTTTGCTGATCTGGCCATTCGGTGCGTTGGCGCAAGGGTTCTCGGGACTTGGGACGCAAGCCGACGGCTTTGCCACGCCGCAACCGGGACCGGAATTTGTGTTTCCCGACGATCACGGCCCGCACACCGATTACCGCATCGAATGGTGGTATCTGACGGCCAACCTCACAGACGCCAATGGCACGCCCTACGGTCTGCAATGGACGCTTTTCCGCTCTGCGCTGGCCCCCGGCGAGGCAGAGGGATGGGCGTCTCCACAGATATGGTTCGCCCATGCTGCAGTCACGACACCGAACCGGCATTTCGCGGCCGAGCGGTTCGCGCGGGGCGGCATCGGGCAGGCCGGGGTCATTGCGGCGCCCTTTCGCGCGTGGATCGACGAATGGGCGCTTGAGGGGCCGGATTTTGACAAACTTTCGCTCAACGCAAACGGGCCGGATTTCGGCTATGACATGACGCTGAATGCGCGCGGGCCGTTGGTCTTTCAGGGCGACGCAGGATTTTCCGTGAAATCCGCCGAGGGGCAAGCAAGCTACTATTATTCGCAGCCGTTCTTTGAGATTGCAGGCACATTGCACCTGCCGGAAGCTGAGGTGGCGGTTACAGGCACCGCATGGCTTGACCGGGAATGGTCGTCGCAACCTTTGTCGGACACCCAATCGGGGTGGGACTGGTTTTCACTGTCGTTTGACAGCGGTGCCAAGCTGATGGGATTTCAACTGCGCCAAACCGACGGGACAAGTTACAGCGCGTCGACATGGATAGACGCTGATGGAACAACGACGCCCTATCCCGACGGCGCGTTCGTGGCAGAACCGCTAAACAC
>JAFMHE010000167.1:3826-7881 GCA_017854675.1 Paracoccaceae bacterium
GGTGTGGCAGACAGCCGCGCGCCTGCACGCTATCCGACATTTGCGACCGTTTCACCGAGCGGTATGCCAGAGGCCCGCACAGTTGCCTTGCGCGGTGCGGTGCGCGCCACTGTGACGCTGGAAATACATACTGATGTAGAAACACCCAAGGTTACAGCGCTCAGGAAAAATCCACATGCAGCGTTTCACATCTGGATACCTGACGCTGATCTGCAAATCCGGATGACGACACAAGTGGGTATTCTGACCGGACCGGCTGTTTCGGATCAATGGACCAAAGTTCCGCCCGCTTCGCGCGTTTCATACGGGACGGAACCGTTCCCCGGCACGGCGATCAACCATGTGTTTGCCTACGACAAACCTGCGGATCGGGACCGGTTCGCTGTGCTTCATTGCCGTCTGGTGGATATGGATGTGGTGCATCTTGGCGCACAGCACCGCCGTGCGTTCTATACCGCCAAGGGCAACTGGAAAGGCGTGTGGGTCGCGCCTTAGGGTCCGTTCAGGTGCCGCACGCTGCAGGGCTGTTGTCGAGTTTCTGACCGAACTTAGGTCGGTTTGCCTCATTTAAGTCACATTGTTTCGATTTCCCGCATCGAGTGTTTCCAAGTCACGCTCTAGTGGCAGAGGGGTTTTCTTGCTACCCCCTAGGCACGGTTGATCGTTTGATTAAGCGAACGGCGTTGTATGACCAACAACGCCATCGCAGGCATTCGGTGGGTGGGCGCCCAAAAGTAAATATCACGACAGCAATCCGTTTTTCGGTGTCGTGATGCAAAAAATTGGAAAGTTGGCCCATGCCCGCAATCAACGTTACACGTCTCGCAGAAAACCCGCATGTATCTGTAAATGGAATTCGTGAAGACACTTCTTCACGCGGCAAGGATCTGGCCGGGTCCATTATCATCGCGACCTTTGCAGACGGGTCCAGCGAAACGCTGATCTGGGAGGCATTCGACCCCTACACCAATGGTGGTGTCATCGGCACCGACGTGCGCATGAGCAACGGGTTTTATCTGCACGATCTGACGACGACCAAGCTTTTGACCTCGGTGCAAATTGATCTGGCACCCTCCAGCTCTGTGTTCGATTCAACCGTTTTCGAGGACATCGACCCTGACGGTCCTTCAACACCCGGCTCAAAATACGGCTTTCCATTTGTTGTCGCAGACGCTTACGCCGACCTCGCCGGGGACATTGACGTCACTTATTCGGGCATTGTGAATTTGGCCGGGCGCCCGGCGGACGGTGATCTTTACACCACGATGCGCCTTGATTTTACCGGTTTGGCGGCGGGGGGACTTTTGGGCACTCTGCAATGGAATTCTGATATCGACACCATGCGAGACGCAGGTGATCTGATCCCGACCCAGACAGAACAACCCGGCGATTTGATCGACTTTAACGCCTTTGGCGTTTACGGGTTTCAGATCGGTCGTCAGGACTTTGGTGATTTCGAGGTTTCAACAGATGGCCTAACGCTGGAGCAGGACAGCCAATCCTGGGACCAGTTGCTGGGTGATTTCACTGTAGACGCAGATACCCGCCTCCAGTTTGATTTCTTGTCAGATGTGGCGGGTGAAATTCATGGCATCATGTTCACCAACGGCGCGAACCTTTCGCAATCCACGACACTACAGTTCTTGGGCAGTCAGACCTACGGCATCCAAGCGCACAACGATTACGTTGTTGGCTCAGGCGTCCAGAGCTACGACATTCGCGTGGGCGATTACTTTACCGGCAACTTTGACCGGATCGTCTTTTTGACCGACGATGACAGAAACGTCGGGGCGACCAGCGTATGGTCAAACGTAAGTCTGGACGGGGCTGCGCCGCTTTCACAGCCTGACCTTGAAGCCTTTGATTTTGCCGCTTTTGGCGTGTCCGGTTTCCAGACAGGGCGTCAGGATTATGGCGACTACACGATCTCCTCTGACGGCATGTCACTTGAACAAGACAGCCAGTCGTGGGAGCAATTGTTGGGTGATTTCACAGTAGACGCAAACACCCGGTTGCAATTCGATTTCTCCACAGATGTTGCGGGTGAAATACACGGGATCATGTTCACCAATGGTGCCAAACTCGCGCAAAGCACGACGTTGCAATTTCTGGGCAGCCAGAAGTACGGCATTCAGGCCCACAACGATTATACGGTCGGGTCAGGGGTACAAAGCTACGACATTCGCCTGGGCGATTTCTTTACCGGCGACTTTGACCGGATCGTCTTTCTGACCGACGATGACGCGAACGCCGGCGCGAAAAGCACTTGGACGAACGTAAAGCTGGACGGCGCAACCCCGCTTCCGCAGCCAGAACTTGATACGATAGATTTCTCGTCCTTTAGCCTGTCAGGGTTTCAGCCCGGTCGTCAGGACATCGGGGACGCGTCGGTCTCCGCAAATGGCCTGACACTGCAGCAAGAAAGCCAGTCCTGGGAGCAATTGCTTGGTAACTTTACCGTTGGCACGAACACCCGCCTGCAATTCGATTTCTCAACCGATATTGCAGGGGAAATACACGGGATCATGTTCACAAACGGTGAAAACCTGTCCCAAAGCACCACAATCCAGTTCCTGGGAAGCCAGAGATACGGCATTCAATCCCACAACGATTATGTCGTCGGTTCAGGCGTCCAGAGCTATGATATCCGCGTGGGCGAACACTTTACCGGTGATTTTGACCGGATCGTGTTTCTGACCGATGATGATGCCTATGTCGGCGCAACAAGTACGTGGTCCAATGTGCAATTTGACGTGGACTTTTTCTAAGCAAGATCGGGTATAAACCTGCCACGGCAGTTGCGCTGCCCTGTCCACCACATAGGCGGGGCCGCGGCCTCGGGCACTCTACCAAAGTCATCTTTCGCGCTATCTTCTGTTCTGAAGTAGAAGCGCGAAAGGAATTACCATGACACGGATGACTGCAAAGGACTTTGATCAGGGGTTGCTTGATCTATATGATTTTTATGCGCACGGCAAACTGACCAAGCGCGAATTTCTGGACAAGGCCGGACGCTATGCCGTCGGTGGTGTGACGGCCCTCGCCTTGCTGAATATGCTCAGCCCCAATTATGCCTATGCGGAACAGGTTTCGTTCAACGACCCCGACATACATGCAGATTACATCACCTACCCTTCCCCGAACGGGACAGGCGATGTCCGTGGGTATCTGGTGCGTCCTGCAGGGGTCGACGGGCCATTGCCCGCAGTGTTGGTTATTCACGAAAACCGCGGTTTGAACCCTTACATCGAAGATGTGGCACGCCGTGTGGCCAAGGCAGGGTTCATGGCATTGGCACCTGATGGGCTGACGTCGGTTGGCGGGTATCCCGGCAATGATGCAGACGGGCGTGACCTACAACGCACTGTAGACGGTGAGAAATTGATGAACGATTTCTTTGCCGGGTTCGAGCATCTGGTTGCACGCCAAGACAGCACCGGCAAAGTCGGCTCTGTCGGGTTTTGCTATGGCGGCGGTGTCGTGAATGCACTGGCGGTGGTATATCCGGAGATGGCCGCCGGTGTTCCGTTTTATGGACGCCAAGCAGCGGTTGCGGACGTGCCGAAAATCCAGAGCCCGTTGATGTATCAATTCGGAGAGCTGGACGAGCGGGTGAATGCCACATGGCCAGACACCGAAGCCGCGTTAAAAGCCAACAACAAAGTCTACGAAGCCCACATCTATCCCGGTGCCAACCACGGTTTCCATAATGACAGCACGCCCCGCTATGACGCGGAAATGGCGCAACTGGCGTGGGACCGCACCATTGGGTGGTTCAAAACCTACCTGTCATGATACGAAAAAAGGGAGGCACTGCAGGGGGCCTCCCGCGCGATCCCAAGCAGTCTTTGATCAATTTCCGGACTGCGCAATAAATGCGTCGGCGCATTGGACCAATGCCGCACCATCGCGGGGCTTGGCGTCTATTTCTGCGATCCATTCGGCTGTGACTTCGTCGCTGACAGCAATCCAAAGGTCTTTCTCACCCTCTAGCTCTGTGATGGTGTTGCCTGCTGGATCCAAACCAGTCTCAGTTTTCCAACAATTGGAACCTG
>JAFMHE010000168.1 GCA_017854675.1 Paracoccaceae bacterium
TTGGCGGCAACAAGGCTGAGCTACACTCAACCAACGGGTTGAATATTGCTTTCGATAGTGCGGACGCGGCAAAGCGCCCCAATTGAGTGCAGAAGTCCACCTTGATCTAATATTTATAGTTTATAATCAGTATCTTAATCGAATGATCGTTGTTGTTGACTCTTGCCCCCCTGCCCAGTACTTCACCGTCAAGAAATGCAAAGGGCAGAAGCGTGAGCGATCCCGACCAACAGCAGCAGCTAAAGCAGCTTGAGGCCAAGATCGACGCTGTCAAAAAGCGAAACGCGCCAAAGCCCCGCGCAGATGAGCATTATTCGCAGGCGCAGCTTGCATGGCGGATGGTGATCGAACTTGTTGCCGGTCTTGGGATCGGTTTCGGCATCGGATACGGGCTTGATGTGCTTTTTGGCACTTTGCCGATTTTTATGGTGCTGTTTGTCATGCTGGGTCTCGCGGCGGGGATCAAAACGATGCTCCGCTCCGCAAACGAGATACAGGAAAAGAAGTTGGTCGAAGAGGCCGAGCGCAATTCGCCCCAATCGGGCGGCAAAGACGAAGGAGCCTGAAATGGCGACAGAAACAGCAGGCGAAGAAGGCGGTCTCGTCTTTCACCCGATGGACCAGTTTATCATCAAGCCGTTCTTTGGCGACGGTGGCGTGGCGTGGTACACAGTAACCAACGCAACGGTCTGGATGTTCTTTGCGGTTATCCTGACGTTCCTTTTGCTGGTTGTCGCCAGTTCCAAGCGCGCAGTCGTGCCGTCACGCATGCAGTCGGTTGCGGAATTGGCCTACGGTTTCGTATACAAGATGGTTGAAGACATCTGTGGTAAAGAAGGGGTTAAGTATTTCCCCTACATCATGACGCTGTTCATGTTCATCGTCTGCTGTAACTTCCTGGGCCTGATCCCGACAGCTTTCACGCCGACGTCGCATTTTGCTGTAACAGTTGTGTTGGCGATGGCAGTGTTCCTGACCGTGACGATATTGGGTTTCGTCAAGAACGGCGCTGCATTTCTGGGCCTGTTCTGGGTCGCGTCTGCACCATTGGCATTGCGTCCAGTGCTCGCGATTATCGAGTTGATCAGCTATTTCGTGCGCCCCGTCAGCCACTCCATTCGTTTGGCGGGCAACGTTATGGCCGGCCACGCGGTTATCAAGGTGTTTGCAGGCTTTGCCGCGATCACGCTGGTTTCGCCGGTAGCTATATTGGGCATTACCGCAATGTACGGTCTGGAGGTCCTCGTGTCCTTCATTCAGGCCTACGTATTTACCATTCTGACGTGCGTATATCTCAAAGACGCGCTTCACCCGTCACACTAACGAAAGGTGCGCAGTTAATGCGCACCCTACAATACCGGTGCTCAATGAATGCGCACCCTACTCTCAACTTCCAATCGTAAGGAGAATTCACATGGAAGGCGAACTCGCACACATCGGCGCAGGCTTGGCAGCAATTGGTTCCGGCGCAGCCGCAATCGGTGTTGGTAACGTTGCAGGCAATTATCTGGCCGGCGCATTGCGCAACCCATCCGCTGCTGCTTCGCAGACAGCAACACTTTTCATCGGCATCGCGTTTGCAGAAGCTCTGGGAATCTTCGCGTTCCTCGTCGCTCTGCTGCTGATGTTCGCTGTTTAAGACCTTAGGTTACTGACATCCTTACGAGCGGACGGATGGTAACATTCGTCCGCATGTAGGTCCAAGTTTCCGAAGGAGAAGCCAAGATGGCAACTGAAACAAATAGCGCTGAAGCGGTTTCTGCACCAGGCATGCCGCAGCTGGATTTTTCCACTTGGGGGAACCAGATTTTCTGGCTCGTTCTGGCGCTTATCGCGATCTACCTGATCCTGTCACGGGTCGCATTGCCGCGCATTGGTGCGGTTCTGGCGGAACGTTCCGGCACGATCACCAATGACATTGCCGCCGCCGAAGATCTCAAGTCCAAGGCGCTTGCGGCTGAACAAGCATACGACAAGGCGCTGATTGATGCGCGTGCAGAGGCTGGCATCATCGTAGCCAACGCCAAAGCCGAGATCAAAGCAGACCTCGACGTTGCCATTGCAAAGGCTGACGCAGAGATTGCCAAGAAGTCGGCAGAATCCGCAAAAGCCATCGAAGAAATTCGGGCCAGCTCCCTGGAAAACGTCAAGATCGTTGCCAAGGATACGGCCAAAGAGATCATCATCGCGATGGGGGGCAAGGCGGACGCAAAGACCGTGACCGCCGCCATCATAGCACGGATGAAAGGATAAGCCATGCGTTTGACCCTGACAGCCCTGCTGGGTGCGACCACCTTCGCGACACCAGCACTGGCCGCCAAAGGCCCGTTCTTTTCGCTGGGTAATACAGACTTCGTCGTGTTGCTGGCATTCCTGCTGTTCATCGGTGTTTTGTTCTATTTCAAAGTGCCGAGCCTTTTGAGTGGTATGTTGGACAAGCGCGCGGACGATATTAGGTCCGAGCTTGATGAAGCCCGACGTCTGCGCGAAGAGGCACAGACGCTTTTGGCCAGTTATGAGCGCAAGCAAAAAGAAGTCCAAGAGCAGGCTGACCGTATTGTTGCCGCAGCAAAAGAAGAAGCTGCTGCAGCGGGTGAGCAAGCCCGGATGGATCTGGAGAAATCTGTCGAGCGCCGCATGGCCGCCGCACAGGATCAGATCGCTTCTGCCGAAAACTCTGCTGTGAAAGCGGTACGTGACCAAGCGGTTACAATTGCCATTGCAGCGGCGCGCGACGTGATCGCCAAGCAGATGACAGCAGCAGATGGCAATGCGTTGATTGACGATGCCATCACCCAGGTCGGCGCAAAACTGCACTGACCTCTGATGATACTGAAATTATAAAAAGCCCCGGCCTGACGGTTCGGGGCTTTTTGCTGTTTACTGTCCGGTTTCATGATCCAGCCGCTGGCGCGCGATGGCCTCATTGCGCACAGCTTTGATTTGAGCGCGCAGGCAGCTTTCGACGTAATCCAGATGCCTTTCGATGGCGGCGCGGGCGGCGGCAGGATCACGGGCCTGCAAGGCGGTGTTGATCGCCTTGTGCTGCTCCAGCAAGGCGCTGCGGCTGGTGCGCTGGCTGAACATGACTTGCCTGTTGTAAAACACCCCACCGCGCAAAAGTTCATACATTGAACGCATCATGTGCAGCATGACAACGTTATGGCTGGCCTCGATGATGGCCATATGAAATTGCGCGTCGAGTTGTGCCTCTTCTTCGGCGTTCTTCTTGGCGTGAGCGGATTCCATTTTCTGGAAAACCGCGTTCACCACGGCCAGATCGGTATCCGACCCCTGCTGTGCGGCGCGTTCCGCGGCCAGCCCTTCCATATCGCGCCTGAAAGAGAGGTAATCAAAGACGGCCTCGTCATGGCGGGCAAAAAGTTCGATTAACGCCGGGGAAAAGGCGCTGCCAAGAACGTCAGCGATGTAGATGCCTGCCCCGGGTTTGGCGGCCAGAAGCCCCTTTTCTTGCAAGGTTGCAATGGCGTCACGCAAGGACGGGCGGGACACCTGCAGGCGTTCTGCCAGCTCACGCTCGGATGGCAGTCGTTCACCCGCCCGTAAGATACCGCGCAGCACAAGCTGTTCGATCTGCCGGACGACCGCGCTGGAAAGCTTTTCAGAAGAAACGGGGTGAAAGGGCATTGGGTACCTCAAGATTGGTAAACTTATATGACCGCTTGATCCTGCCCGCAACGGTTTTGCGACCTGAGCCGGGCAGTCGGTAACGCGTTGTTAAGCATTCCTTGCTTTAGTTATGCGATGATACGTTTTGGAATTCTCATAGTGCTGGTTTTCTTGCTGACGGCCTGTAACACGCCGGGCCCGCATTTCAGGGGGCTGCCGGCGACGCAAGTCACTGTGCAGGGGTCAACATTTGAAGTCCGCGTGCGTGGTGAACTGGCAGAAGCGATCCGCACCAATACCGAATATGCACCCCGGTTCAGCCCTGTTCGTGAACGTGCAGGCATTGCGATGGCACAGGTCAGCGGATGTGTGGTCAAAGAGGTACGCGGTGATCAGGCACTGGCCACAGGGCTGCTTGATTGCCGCAAGAAGCCCAAGCCGGGATAGGTACATTTGGTCGTTCTGCGCGATATCTTGTGGATAACGCCGCGCAAGCCACGCTCCTTTGTGGTCAGCGGTTGACTTGGACCACCATGAACACGCACCTTAAGCAGGTTCTAGGAATCACCAAGGCCCACCGCACCCCATGCGTTTTTCCAAGCTACGATTGACGGGCTTCAAAAGCTTTGTAGACCCCACCGACCTGATCATCGCCGATGGTCTGACTGGTGTTGTGGGGCCGAATGGCTGTGGCAAATCCAACCTGCTGGAAGCCCTGCGCTGGGTCATGGGGGAAAACCGACCTACCGCGATGCGGGGCGGCGGGATGGAAGACGTGATCTTTGCCGGTGCGGCGACGCGGCCCGCGCGCAATTTTGCCGAAGTGTCCTTGCATATCGACAATTCGGACCGGTTGGCCCCTGCCGGTTTCAACGATACCGATGCGCTTGAGATCGTCCGGCGGATCACCCGTGATGTGGGCAGCGCCTACAAGGCTGCGGGCAAAGATGTGCGCGCGCGGGACGTGCAAATGCTGTTTGCCGATGCCTCAACGGGGGCGCATAGTCCTGCGTTGGTCCGGCAGGGACAGATTGCCGAGTTGATCAATGCCAAGCCCAAGAACCGTCGCCGCATTCTGGAAGAAGCGGCAGGCATTTCCGGCCTTTATCAGCGGCGTCACGAGGCGGAGTTGAAGCTGAACGCGGCAGAAGCCAACTTGCTGCGCGTCGATGATGTGATTGAGCAACTCGCCGCACAACTGGCGCAATTGGCGCGTCAGGCGCGGCAGGCGGCGCGTTACCGCGAAATCGGGGACGAGCTGCGCCGTTGTGAGGGTACGCTGCTTTATCGGCGCTGGCGCGAGGCTGATGATGCGCGCGCAGCGGCGGACGGGACATTGCGCGCCCGCACGACTGCGGCAGCACAGGCGCAGACCGTTGTGCAGCAGGCGTTGAAGGCGCGCCAGTCCGCAGAAGAGGCGTTGCCCCCGCTGCGCGAGGAAGAGGCTATCGCGTCCGCCGTTTTGCAGCGTTTGGCGGTACAGCGCGACACTCTTGCCGATCAGGAGGCGCGCGCGCAGGCGACGATTGACACATTGACCAACCGGATCAGCCAGTTGGCACGCGATATTGAGCGTGAGACGGGGCTGAACAGGGATGCGGGCGACACGATTGAGCGGCTGGAATGGGAAGCGCGCGAGTTGGCCAAGGCGGGCGAGGGGCATCAAGGCGCGCTTGAGGCAGCGGCAAATCTGGCGCGCGACGCGGCGACGGTCTTGCAATCGCGCGAGGGCGATCTGTCGCAACTCACCGAGGATGTCGCACGGCTTGCGGCGCGGCACGGATCGGCAGAGCGGTTGTTGGATGATAACCGAAAGATGCAGATCAAGTCCGAGGCTGAGGCGACCAAAGCGCAGGAAGCGGTGCGCAACAGTCAAGCGGCCCTGGACAAGGCAGCGGCTGATTTTGCGGCTGCACAGGTGTCGGAAACCGCAGCGGTCGCGGCGGCTGCCATGGCAGATGATGCGTTGCTCAGCGCGGAAGAGGCGCGCGCGCAGACACAATCGCTGGAGGCGGATGCCCGCGCGGAACGGTCCGAGGCCGAAGGAGAGATGAACGCCCTGCGCGCAGAGGTCGGTGCGCTGGCCAAGTTGGTCGAGCGCGACACAGCAGAAGGCGGGCAGATCCTTGACCGGTTGCAGGTCGAACATGGCTTTGAAAAGGCGCTGGGTGCGGCGTTGGCCGATGATCTGCGCGCCCCTCAGGTTGACGCGGACGGACCATCGGGCTGGGCGGTTTTGGGCGCTTATGAACCGCCACAGGCATTGCCATCGGGGGTCACACCGCTCAGCCAACATGTGTCCGTGCCAGAGGTTTTGGCGCGGCGGATGGGGCAGATCGGGCTGGTGGACCCCGATGAAGGGCCTCGCTTGCAAGCCACACTTTTGCCCGGTCAGCGGTTGGTGTCGCTTGAGGGGGATTTGTGGCGTTGGGATGGCTACCGGGCATGGGCCGAAGACGCGCCATCCGCAGCAGCATTGCGTCTGCAGCAATTAAACCGGCTTGAGGTGCTCAAACAGGCATTGGAGCAGGCAAACCAGCGTGCAGAGGCCGCGCGCGCCGCACATGATGTGTTGACCCGGACACTGAGCGCGCAGTCGGAAGTGGACAAGCGGGCCCGCGAGGCAAGGCGCGATGCCGACCGTATGGTGGCCGATGCCGGCCGTGCCCTGAGCCGGTCAGAGGCGGACAGAAACATCGCGGAAGGGCGGTTGGAGAGCCTTGGTTTGGCCGTCAAGCGTCATCAGGACGAGGCAATGGCGGCACGTGCGCGGGTGTTGGAGGCAGAGCGTGCGCTGACCGAACTTGGCGATTTAACCGAGGCACGGGCGCAGGTTGAGGATATTCGCATGACCGTTGAGGCGGCGCGGATCACGATGATGTCGCGCCGGTCCGCCCACGACGAATTACGCCGCGAGGGTGAGGCGCGCACCAAACGGACCCAAGAGGTGACCAAGGAACTTAGCGGCTGGCGGCACCGGTTGGAAACTGCAGAAAAGCGCGGTGCGGAATTGGTAGAACGCAAGGACGCATCCGAAACAGAGCTGAAAGAGGCATCTGCAGCACCTGCGGAAATCGCGGCAAAGCGCGATGATTTGAGCAGCGCAATCGCAACGGCCGAGACGCGCCGCGCGGCGGCGGGTGATGCGCTGGCTCTGGCAGAAACCACATTGCGCGAGGCGGCATTGGCTGAACGCGACAGCGAGCGTCTGGCCAGTGAGGCGCGCGAGGCGAGGGCAAGGGCCGAGGCACTGGCAGAGGCTGCGCGGGAAACCGTCGGTGCTGCCGCAGAGCGGATTGCCGAAGACAGCCAGCAGACGCCGAACCAATTGTTGACGGCACTGAATGTGAACCCCGATCAAATGCCTACGGCCGACCGGCTTGAGGCGGATGTGAACCGTCTCAAACGGCAGCGCGATGCATTGGGTGCGGTGAACCTGCGTGCCGAGGAAGACGCCAAAGACGTTCAGGAAGAGCATGACGTTTTGGTTTCCGAAAAGGCCGACTTGGAAGAGGCGATCAAGACACTGCGGTCCGGTATTGCCAGCCTCAACCGGGAGGGGCGGGAACGCCTGCTTACTGCGTTTGAGCAAGTAAACAGCAATTTTACGCTATTGTTTACGCATCTGTTTGGCGGGGGAGAGGCCAGTCTTGTAATGGTCGAATCCGATGATCCGCTGGAGGCCGGTCTGGAGATCATGTGCCAGCCGCCCGGCAAGAAGCTGAGCACGCTGAGCCTGTTGAGCGGGGGCGAGCAGACCCTGACCGCGATGGCGTTGATATTTGCCGTATTTCTGGCAAACCCCGCACCGATTTGTGTGCTGGATGAGGTCGACGCACCGCTGGACGATGCCAACGTCACGCGGTTCTGCGACTTGCTGGATGAGATGTGCCGCCAGACCGATACGCGGTTCCTGATCATCACGCACCACGCGGTCACGATGGCGCGGATGGATCGTTTGTTCGGAGTGACAATGGCCGAGCAAGGCGTGAGCCAGTTGGTGTCGGTTGACCTGAAAAAAGCATCGGCGATGGTCGCCTGAGCAGGTCAGTCTACCGGGATGGTTAATACCTCGTTCAAGTTTCGATTTTGAGGTCGCGCCACCGCAATTCACTACGACAGAAGGAGTCGATTTTACTGTCGAAACTTCCGTAGGATGCCAACAACACAAATCGCGTTATTTTTCGAAGCTATACACAGAGTCCTCGATCCCCCGAATTTTGGCGGGTTGACGTCTGGACGTAGA
>JAFMHE010000169.1 GCA_017854675.1 Paracoccaceae bacterium
CGATGCACTAGGTCGTCTTTGGTGCGCCAGCGCCGATCCGGTCGCAGATTTCGCCAAACCCATCGGCCACATCAACGTGCCACACGCGCGGGCAGGGGGCTTGGGCGGCGGTCTCTTTGCGATGTTTTCACCTCAAACCCGCGCGCCTTTTGATTTCACCGCTTTTTCTGTCACCGATCTGGATATCCCGTTGCCCCCCATGCTGGACGAGGGGGCGGCCCTGATCGCAGCCATCGGGCAGGCGGGCATCGCCCATCAATTGCAGACCGCAGGTCATCTGAAGATATGTACCGACGCGACGACATTGGCGCAGACCTTTGTCAGCGACACACTTGCCTGCGTTCTGCATCTTGAGGGGGCTGATTGCATCGGGCCTGACCTCTTGGCGCTCGACACGCTTCATGCGCTGGGCATGCGTTCGCTTGGGCTTGTGTGGTCACGGCCCACGATCTTTGGGCACGGCGTTCCGTTTCGCCATAACAGCGATGGCAACACCGGTGATGGGCTGACAGCGGACGGCAAACGCTTGGTGGCGCGCTGTCTTGAATTGGGGTTGGTCATCGACACCAGCCACCTGACGATGAAAGGGTTCTGGGATGTGGCAGACGCAGGTGCGCCGATGGTTGCCACCCATTCCAACGCCTGCGCGGTGTCCAACAACGCCCGCAACTTGACCGACGACCAATTGCGCGCCATCGGGCAAACCGGTGGCATGGCCGGTCTGAACTTTGCCACTGTGTTCCTGAGCGATGCAGGCTGGAATACGGGCAAGGCGGGTTTGGACGATTGCCTGCGCCAACTCGATCACATGATCGCAATCGCGGGCGAGGACCATATTGGCCTCGGCTCTGATTTTGACGGGGCGCCCATGCCGGACGGGATCGCCCACGCGGGCGATTTGCCTAATTTGATCAATGCCATGCGCACGCATGGATACGGCGAACACCTGATCGCAAAGCTGACCCACGAGAATTGGCTGGATTTCCTCAGCCGACAATTGGGATGAACAAAAACAAGAGGTTGCCAGATCAACCCAACCGGAAAAGGGGACAAATATGACCATCAAAACAACTCACGTGGGATCACTGCCACGCAGCCAAGAGGTCGTCGATTTCATCTTCGCCCGCGAAAATGAAACGCCTTACGACCCAGCCGCCTTTGACGCCTGCATGACCGCCGCTGTGTCCGACACAGTCGCCAAACAGGTCGCCGCGGGGGTGGACATTGTCAGCGATGGCGAAACCTCCAAGATCAGCTATGCGACCTACGTCAAAGACCGCTACACCGGCTTTTCCGGTGACAGCCCGCGCAATGCCCCCGCCGACCTCAAACAGTTCCCGTCGTTCCTGAAACGCCTCGCAGACGAAGGCGGCACCCCGAAATATGCCCGCCCCATGTGCACCGGCGAAGTCGTATCCAAAGGGCAGGGCGAGCTGGAAAAGGACATCGCGAATCTCAAGGCGGCCATGGCGACCCATGGCGCAAAATGCGGCTTTATGAACGCGGCCTCCCCCGGCGTGATTTCTTTGTTCCTGCAGAACGATCACTACAAAACCCGCGAGGCGTATCTGGCAGCGCTCGCTGACGCGATGAAGGCTGAATACGAAACCATTGTCGCCGCCGGTCTGGACGTTCAGCTTGACTGCCCCGATCTGGCCCTGTCGCGGCATATGTTGTTCAATGACCTTTCAGATGCGGAGTTCTTGAAAATCGCCAACAGCCACGTTGAGGCGCTGAACCACGCGCTGGCTGACGTACCACAGGACAAGGTCCGCCTGCACATTTGCTGGGGCAACTACGAGGGCCCGCACACCTGCGACATCGGTATGGACAAGGTGTTCGATACGCTGATGCGCACCAAATCCCGCTACGTCCTGTTTGAAACCTCAAACCCGCGCCACGCCCACGAATGGACCGTCTTCCGTGACCGCAAGGCCGACATTCCGGATGACAAAATCCTTGTGCCGGGCGTGGTCGACACGACCACCAACTTCGTCGAACACCCGCAGGTTGTCGCCCAACGCATCGAACGCTTCACCGGTATCGTCGGCGCGGAACGCGTCATCGCAGGGTCTGATTGCGGCTTTGGCACCTTCGCCGGTTTCGGCGCGGTTGACCCCGCCATCGCCTACGCCAAACTTCACGCGATGCGCCAAGGCGCAGACTTGGCAGGTGCGTAATGCTCTCTGACAGCCTTCTTGATCTGCTCAAACGCGTCGACACCCCCACCGTCTGCAACGCCATCGAAGTGGCCCAAGGCAAACGTGGCTTTGACGATTTTACACGCGGTACCATGCAATGTTCTGCGCCCGGTCAGGCAATGGTCGGCTACGCCCGCACTGCCCGCATTCAGGCGGTGAACCCACCGTCAGAACCTGCCGATGTGATCAAAGCCCGCCGCATGGCCTATTATAAATACATGTCCCAAGGCCCACGCCCCGGCATCGCAGTGGTTCAGGACATGGACGTCCCAAACGCCATCGGCGCCTATTGGGGTGAGGTAAATACCAACATTCACAAGGCATTCGGCCTCGCAGGTGCGCTGACCGATGGCGTAATGCGCGACTTGGGCGACCTGCCGGATGGCTTTCCGGTCGTCGCAGGTTCCATCGGTCCCAGCCACGGTTTTGTGCATGTTATCGACTACGACCAGCCCGTCACAGTCATGGGCATGCATGTTGCGCCGGGTGCGCTGGTCCACGCCGACCGCCACGGCGCGGTGGTGATCCCCGACGATGTAATTCCAGTGCTTGAGGCCGCGATTGCACAACTCTTCAACTCCGAAAAAGTCGTGTTCGACGCCGTCAAAGGCAAACGCATCGACTTTGCCGGGTTCGAGGCTGCATGGGCCGCATTTGAGGCCTCTCGCACGTAGCACCGCGGTCCCGAGCGCAGCCCGGGACCGCAGTGCTACGACTTGATCGAAGGCGCGCCACCCTCGAACGCATTGCCGTTCACATAATCACAGGGCGCTTCCTGCATTTCCAGATGCAGCCCCGTCCCGGTATAGGGGTGCGCACGTGCCAGATCTTCATCCACATCAATCCCCAGGCCCGGCGCAGTGGGCGCTTCGATATAGCCGCCCTCAACGCGAATGCTGCCCTTGATCAAGGCATCATGAAACGGCGTCTCGATGCTTTCGGCCATCAGTAAATTCGGGATCGACACCGCGAAATGCACATTCGCCGCCCATTCCACAGGCCCCGCATACAAGTGTGGTGCCATCTGCGCGTTATAGACCTCGGCCATAGCCGCGACCTTCTTCATCTCCCAAATGCCACCGGCCCGGCCCAACGCAGGCTGCAAAATCGTCGCCGCACCTGCGCGCAACACCGGCGCAAATTCTGCCTTGGTGGTCAATCGCTCGCCCGTTGCAATCGGAATGCGCACCGCCCCTGCAACCTTGGCCATCTCCGCCACATTGTCCGGTGGAATAGGCTCCTCATACCAAAGCGGTGAATAAGGCTCCAACGCTTGTCCCAACCGGATCGCGCCCGCCGTGGTAAACTGCCCATGGGTGCCGAACAACAAATCCGCCTTATCCCCCACAGCCTCCCGGATCGCTTTGCAAAACGCCACCGACTGCGAAATATCCGACATCGCAGGCATATGCCCCCCGCGCAGCGTATATGGCCCGGCAGGATCGAACTTTACGGCGGTAAAGCCGCGCGCGACACAATCTGCCGCAGATTCTGCCGCCATTTCAGGCGAGGTCCAGAATGCCGCGATATCATGATGCGGCAATGGATAGAGATAGGTATAGGCCCGCACGCGCGGGTTCATCTTGCCCCCGAGCAGCGCATAAACCGGACGGTCCCGATCTTTGCCGAGTATATCCCAGCAGGCAATTTCAAGCCCCGAAAACGCGCCCATCACGGTCAAATCCGGCCGCTGCGTGAACCCCGATGAAAACACACGCCGGAACATCAATTCGATGTTCTCGGGGTTCTCACCCTCCATATGCCGACCGAACACGTCACGAATGACCGCCTCCATCGCCATAGGTCCGACCGAGGATGCGTAACATTCCCCCCAGCCCACAACGCCAGTATCCGTCGTCACCTTGACCAAAATCCAATACCGCCCACCCCATCCGGGTGCAGGCGGTGCCGTCACAATTACATCCAGGTCCTGCAATTTCATGAACCGACCCTCATCTTTCTTTTTGGCCTCAAATACTTGGAGGGGGAGTTTGAGGGGGAGGAAATCCCCCTCAATCCCGAACCCTCAAAACCCGCTACCCGTGATCAAACAAAATCACATTGCGCCGTGCCGCCCCGGATTTGGTATCTGCAATCGCCTCGTTGATCTGCTCTAACGTCCACCGGCCCGAGATCAACTCGTCCAGTTTCAAACGACCCTGTAAATACAAATCCACCATCCACGGAATATCACGCTGGATCACCACATCGCCCATTTTTGATCCGACCATGCCTTGCCCCATGAACGCCATTGTCACCGGTTCATAAGACGACATATCGCCCGAATGCGGCATGCCGACCATGATCACCTTGCCGCCCCCGGCCAGATAGCGCGGTGCCGCATCATAGGCAGGTATTGCACCGACCGTGACAATCACCGCATCTGCACCACGCCCCATCGCCTTTATTGCCGCGCGCCACGGCTTGGGGTCGCTGGCCAATACACCGTCTGTCGCGCCAAACTCTTTCGCCACGGCCAACTTTTCTTCACTCATATCAACGGCCACAATGCGACGCGCACCGGCGATACGCGCACCTTGGATGGCGTTCAGACCTACACCGCCTGCACCAATCACAACCACGTCTTGCCCGGCACGCAGGCCAGCCGCGTTCACCACAGCGCCCACACCCGTGATCACGCCGCAAGCAATCAGCGATGCCGCATCCTTGGGAATATCCGCGCTGATTTTCACGACCTGCGCCTGCTCGACGACGACCTTCTCTGCAAACGCACCACTCGCCATCGCCTGATGCAGCGTGCCGCCATCCTTGGTTTTCAAAGGGCCGAGATCCCCGTCATAGGGCGTCTCGCACACTGTCGGTTTGCCGCCCGCACACGACGGGCAGGTGCCGCAGGCGCGGATCAGGGTCACGACGACACTATCGCCCAGCGTCAGACCGCGCACGTTGTCGCCAAGCGCAGAAATCCGGCCAGCCGCTTCATGGCCATATACCGCAGGCAGGCTGCCGCCCCATGCGCCTTCTGCAAATGAAATGTCGGAATGACAGATCGCAACAGCATCCAGCGTAACTTCGACCTCTGACCCCGCAGGCGCGCGCAATTCGACATCTTCGATAACTAGGGGCGCACCAAATTCATGGGCAACGGCGGCTTTGATAATGGGCAAGAGCTTGATCCTTTTTGCGATATTTGACCCCAGCGTGGCCCGAATGGCTACATGTGCGCAACCAT
Source organism: Paracoccaceae bacterium (assembly GCA_017854675.1). GTDB lineage: Bacteria > Pseudomonadota > Alphaproteobacteria > Rhodobacterales > Rhodobacteraceae > Sulfitobacter. The sequence goes on from JAFMHE010000169.1 coordinate 5,395, forward strand.
GGATACGACACGGCACGAATTTGGTTACGCAACGTCCCCGACTGCCCGCCTGCGCAGGAACAAAATCAGCGACACCAACGACAACAGCAGCGCCACACCAAAGGGCGCGCCGGGCATATAGACAGGTGCGCCGATTTGGGTGAATGTCGCAAATGTTGCGGTCATCACCAAAGGCGAGATGATCATCGCCAGCGATGAGGCCGAGGTCAGCGCGCCTTGCAATTCGCCTTGGGCATTGTCCGCGACCCTCTGGGACATGATCCCTTGCAACGCAGGTGGGATGACGCCCGCAAGTGCGGCCAGTGGCGTCAGGATCAGCGCCAACGCGCCCGAGGTTACCGTGGCCAACGCAAAATAGGCGCAGATCGCAAACACATGCCCCGCCACCACGGTCCCGCGTTCCCCGAACCAGCGCAGCGCCAGCCGGATGCCCCCGGCCTGAACCAACGCCATCGCCAGCCCGAACAGGCCCAGCGAATAGCCGATGATCGCAGGCGTCCATTCAAAGCGTTCCTGCCCGAAATAGGACCAGACCGACGGGTAGACGGCAAAGGCCATCATATAAAGGAAATAGATCAACAGCAGCTTGTGCACGCCGGGCAGTTTGCCCAAGTGCTTTAGCGCGCCGAACGGATTGGCACGCCGCAGACTGAAGGGGCGGGAATTTTCTGCCGTGATGGTTTCTTTCAGCACAACCCAGCCAAAAACCGCGTTTCCGCCCGCCAGCATCGCGGCTGCCCAGAACGGGGCGCGTGTGCCGTATTCCGCCAGCAGCCCACCCAGCAAGGGTCCAATCACAAACCCCGCACCAAACGCAGCGCCGATCAAGCCAAAATTCTTGGTGCGCTGACCGGGCGCGGAAATATCCGCCATATAGGCCGACGCTGTCGCTTGTGTCGCCGCCGTAATTCCGCCCACGATGCGCCCCGCAAACAGCAACCAGATGCTGCCCGCCAGCGCCATCACGACATAATCCGCCGCCATCACCACCAGCGAAATCAACAAAACCGGCCTGCGCCCGAACCTGTCCGACAGCCCGCCAATGACCGGCCCGAACAGGAACTGCATCACGGCAAATGTTGTGGCCAGCACACCGCCCCATAGGGCGGCTTCGCTCAAGCCCCCGCCGTTCACCTCACGGATGAGGTCCGGCATCACAGGCACCATCAGGCCAATGCCCATGGCGTCGATCATCACGGTGATCATCACAAACAGAACGGCAGGGCGCATCAGGTCAAAGCGCCTTTACCGCTGCGGTAAATGCCAGTGCATCGGCGGGCGCTTGCCCCAGGTTTGCGGCAGGATCAAAGGTGTCAGGGGGCAAATCAGGGTATGCTGCCAACGCCAGATCGACGAGCGGCACACGCTTGTCCTGTGCCTCACGACATAGCGCTTTGGTGACGCTTTGCGCCTCTGGCCGTGGCATCATTGCGGCAAGGGCAAAGCTCAACGCCTCCGCATGGATCAGCCCAAGGTTGCCGTCCAACGTGGCGCGCATTTGAACCGGGTGCGGGACGATACCGGCGCTCAACACCTTTGCATGCGACAGCGATGCAGCCAGCGACAGGCACAATTGCGGCAGTACCATCCATTCGGTAAACCATGCCGCCCCGTCGCGCTGATGCTGATGCACGCTTGCGGTTTGCAAGGCACTGCGCAAGCCCGCAAACTGGTGTGCCAGCGCCAGCATCGCAGACGGGGCCACCGGATTTTGTTTTTGTGGCATGGTTGAGGACGCACCCGCAGCCCCAAGCGAGACTTCTGTGCAGTCCGATCCGGTCAACCCGATCAGGCTTTGCGCCATATGCGCAAGGGCGGCCATCACCTGCCCCTGCCAATCTGCAATCCGCAGGATGGGCGCGCGGTCCACATGCCAACTGCGCCCCGGATCGTTGAGGCCAAGGGCCTTGGCCAACTCCGCCCGCGTCTGGGATGCCTTGGGCCCCAGCGCTGATGCCGTTCCCGCCGCTCCCGACAGCGACACCCAAAGCGATGACTGCCGCAAGGCTGGAAGAGCCCCCAGCGCGTCCAGCAAAGGCGTGCCGAATTCCGTCAGCACCGCGCCCCATGATGTCGGCGTCGCATGTTGACCGTAAGTGCGCGCCGCCATCGGCAGATGCGCATGCGCCTCGGCGGCTTGACCCAACGCAACCAGAATATCGCGCAGATCTTTTTCGGCCAACACAAGCGCCTGCCGCAAACGCAGCATCAGCGCAGTGTCGATAATGTCCTGCGAGGTCGCCCCCCAATGCACAAACTGCGCATGTTCCGGCGCGCTCATCTCCTTGCGAAACGCGTCGACCAGACCGGGAACACTGACGCCATTTTCGCCCGTCGCCTTGGCAATAGCGCCTGGGTCGACCTGTATTTCCATGCTGGCGCGGTGAATGGCCGCCGCGCTCAATTCCGGGATCACACCTTGCGCGCCCTGCACCTTGGCCAGCGCCCCCTCAACCAGCAGCATCGCCCGGATTGCCGC
>JAFMHE010000170.1 GCA_017854675.1 Paracoccaceae bacterium
CACGGGGCAAAGTGACGATCTGGCGCGGCGTTGGGAGGCAGAAAGCGATCTGCCCAAAGCGCTGACCGGAGGGCAAAGCAGCTGAGATTTGGCCTTTTCAGGCGTTTATGGCCAGCAATCCGCCGGGTAAACTTGGTTGCATCAGCGCTTTCGACGGAACACTCTATGTCTATGAAAACTCCGCTGCCTTTGCTGGTGTTTACCGACCTCGACGGAACACTGATTTCGCATGATACCTACGAATGGGATGCCGCCGCCCCTGCGTTGGCAGCCTTGCGTGATATTGGCGCTGGTGTGGTACTGGCAAGCAGCAAAACAGCCGCCGAGATTATCACATTACGACAGGCGCTTGGCTTGGAAAGATGGCCTGCCATCGTTGAGAACGGGGCGGGGCTATTGGCCCCTCACAGCACCGTCTTACCTGACAATGCAGCCTACCTTTTAGTGCGGCAGTTGCTGAACGATACGCCGCCCAAGGGGCGCGACCAATACCGTGGTTTCGGGGATATGACGGCCGCTGAGATTGCGGAAATCACCGGGCTTGATCCGGACGCTGCCGCGCGCGCGGCGCAGCGGGCGTTTTCTGAGCCGGGCCTGTGGTCCGGCGAGCCTTCGGAATTAGATGAATTTTTAAGCGAGCTTGCTCAAAAAGGCATCATGGCGCGTGAAGGGGGCCGGTTTTTGACCCTCTCGCTCGGCAAAACCAAGGCAGATCAGATGGCGGATATCATTGCGCAGTATCAGCCTTTCCAGACGGTTGCGCTGGGCGATGCGCCCAACGACGTTGAAATGCTGGAAACCGCTGATCTTGGGATCATCATTGCCAATCCGCACAATGCGCCGTTGCCTGTGCTCAAGGGTGAGGCGACAGGGCGGATAACGCGGACGACCCGGACCGGACCCGAGGGGTGGAATGCAGCGATGCTCGACCTGCTTGCGCGCCTCAATCTAACGTAAGGAAGGCATCACATGGCTGATTTTCACCAGAACGGTAACATCGCAACACTGCACAATCTGCGCACGCGGTCCTGTGATGAAATGACCTATGAGTTGGAGACTTTTGCCCAGACCCGCAAGATGTCTTTGATCTTGCCCTGCCTCTATTCGGAGCTGGAAACCGATGCGATGCCCCGCATTCTGGCGGAGCTGGCCAAGGTCAAATACCTGCACCGGATTATCATCGGCCTTGATCGCGCCGATGAGGCGCAGTTTCGCCACGCCAAGGCGTTCTTCAAAGGGCTGAACCAGAACCACATCGTGATATGGAACGACAGTCCGCGCATGCTGGCCCTTGGGGCGCAGTTGGACGAAATGGGTCTTGCACCAGCCGAGCCGGGCAAAGGCAAGAACGTCTGGACCGCGATGGGCTATCTGATTGCCTGCGAGGACAGCGCGGTCATGGCCATCCACGATTGCGATATCGTGACCTACACCAACGACCTGCTGGCGCGGTTGATCTATCCGGTCGCAAACCCGAATTTCCCCTATCAACTGGCCAAGGGGTATTACGCGCGGGTCGGCGGTGATAAGCTGAACGGGCGGGTCACCCGTCTGTTGGTCAGCCCCTTGCTGATCGCGCTCAAGCGGGTTGTCGGGGATCGCGATTACATCGACTATCTGCGCAGTTTTCGCTATCCATTGTCGGGTGAATTTGCGCTGCGCACCACGATCCTGCCGGATCTGCGCATCCCGTCTGATTGGGGGCTTGAGATTGGGGTGCTGTCAGAGGCGTGGCGCAATCTGGCGCCCAAAGCGGTCTGTCAGGTCGAGATTGCCGATGATTATGATCACAAACACCAAGACCTGAGCGAAGAGGACGCAAACACTGGCCTTAGCCGCATGTCGACGGACATCTGCAAGGCGATTTTCCGCAAACTTGCGGCGGATGGCACCGTGTTTACGCCCAATGTGTTCCGCACGCTCAAGGCGACTTACTACCGGATGGCGCTGGACCTGCTGGATGCCTATTACAACGACGCCAAGATGAACGGGCTCAGCATTGACCGGCATCAGGAAGAACGCGCGATTGAGCTGTTTGCCGAGAACATCATGCGGGCGGGCCAGACGTTTTTGGACAAGCCAAACGAGACGCCCTTTATCCCGACATGGAACCGCGTGCATTCTGCCAACCCCGGTTTTCTGTCCGCACTACGCGAGGCTGCAGCGGCGGACGATGCCGAGTTCCTCTAGCCCCGGTTGGTGATCCACATACATTGATAGGGCGCGAGCGTGATGTCTTGTGCGCTTGCATCAATGGCGGTGTTGCCCAGCAGGTCAATCCAGTCTTCATCCTCAATCAGGTTCAATGCGGCAGCAGAGATCGTGATGGTTTCGTCACTGACGTTATGCAGCGCAAAGATGGATTGATGGCGGTCAATGCTTTGCCGCCAAACCGCGAAAATGCGTTCATCATGCAGATCGACGGTGAACTGTGTGGCGTTAGGGTGAAAGGCGCGCTGGCGTTTGCGCAGCTGAAGACGTGCCGACAGATAGTGCAGGACGCGGGCCTGCGCGCTGTCGGGGTCTGCAAGACGGTCGCGCAACGTGGGATAATCCCAGCGGTGCCGGTTGATCGCGCGGTTCATACCACGGTGCACGACCTGTTCGTGATCGTTTGGCGTGGCCAGCATTGCGTGGATATAAAAGGCCGGGATACCTTCCAAAGACATCACAATGGTCTGTGAACAGATGAACCGCGCGTGGTGATGGGCGTCCGCGCCGTTAAATGTTTGGGACAGCGCATCATAGAAGGTCGTGTTCAGTTCATACGGGCTTTCGGTGCCGTTGGGCATGGTGCGCATCGACACCAGACCGCCGATTGTTTTGACCGTGTCGATGACCTGCTGCTTTTCGTCTTCGGGCAGCAATCCTTCGGCGGGACGCATGCCAATACCGTCATGGCTGGCCGTAAAGTTGAGGTAGGCGCAGCCCATGGGTGCGGGCGGCATGGCGCGCTGCCAGCGGCGCAAATAGGTCGCATTGCCGGACATCATCGCGTGCAGGATCAGCGGCGGCAGCGGAAAGTTATAGATCGCATGCGCCTCGCGCCCTTTGCCGAAATAACTCAGGTTCTCCGCCTTGGGCACGTTGGTTTCGGTCAGCAGGATGATCTTTTCAGACGCGTAATCACACAGCACGCGGATCAACTGAATGATGGCATGGGTTTGCGGCAGATGGATCGACGGCGTGCCGATTTCCTTCCACAAGAACGCGACGGCATCGAGGCGGATGATCTCGACGCCATTGTCCACATGCAGGCGGATGATGCGTAGAAATTCAAGCAGCACGTCGGGGTTGCGAAAATCCAGATCGACCTGATCGTGACTAAAGGTGCACCACACATGGCGCGGTCCGTTTGTCGTTTCGACCTCGCGCAGCAGCGGCGTGGTACGGGGGCGGACAACATCGCGCAGATCGTCGTCGGGCGAGGCCTCGAAAAAGAACTTGTCGTAGGGAGCCTGCCCTTGTTGGTAGGCATGAAACCAACTGCTTTGGCTTGAGACATGGTTGAGCACCAGATCGGACATCAGCTGAAACTTGTCCGCGATGCGCCGGATGTCGGGCCAATCGCCAAGCTGCGGGTTCACAGCGCGAAAGTCCGAGACGGCGAAACCATCATCGGATGTATAGGGAAAAAACGGCAGAATGTGCACGCTGTTCAACGTATCGCTGAGATAGGTCACGAGGAAATCGTGGATCAGATCAAGCGGCTTGTGCACACCGTCCACGATGGAATTGCCATAAGTGATCAGCAGCGCATCCTTTTCTGACCACAGCGTATTGCCCGGCACCCGCGCACGGCTGCGCCGCGTGATACCCTCCGGCCAGAAGGCATCAATGACCATGCTGGACAAGATATCGGCATCAAATTCGGGGTAAATCTGGTGCAGAAGGGTCGCCAGCTTGGGACCAAGGGAGCGCGAGGAAGCGTTCATGCAATGAGGGCCTTCGGTGCAGTAATTCAGACATCATCTAAACATGAAACTTTTTGAGTTGCGAGGTCAGCGCATGATCGGATGCTGCAAGCGGCTGATTTCGATGCAACTTGGCGAGGCGGGCGTATAAATCTTAAGCGCTCTGGTGCGGTATGCGCTGCAATACGCGTCTAATCAAATGATGCCGGTTGATTGTTTCCCTTCGGTTAGGTCGGTGTTTCCAAATGTCTGGCTAGTGATGTGCCACACTTTCGGCTAAATTAGTTCAAATACTCAGCGCTTGTGTCGGGAGAGTCTGTGGCTCATATGCGACGGGCGCGTTTTCTGTTGCCGGCTCTATTATCTGCCTTTGGGCAGCATTCCTCCCGGTCGCCATATGCCTGCACGGAAGCGGGCAAAATCTAAGAAAGACCAGTCACATGCCTACAATCGATGTTGTCCGCCAAGATGTGAACCCCTACCAAACCGCGAATGGCATCCGCGACGATACCGGGTCTCGTGGCGTCGATCTGGAAGGCGCGCTGGTCACGGTAACCTATGCGGATGGCACCGACGAATCGCTGGTATGGGAAGCGTTTGATCCATTTACGTTTGGCGGCGTGAACGGGGCTGACATCAGCATGAACTTCGGTTTCCTCTGGGTGGAAATGACAACCACCAAACTGTTGACGTCGTTGCGCATTGATCTTGCGCCCTCCAGCTCCGTTTTTGACATAATCTTTAATGATGACGATGATCCCGAGGGGGGCTCTACGCCGGGTTCGCGCTTTGGTTCTCCGTTTGAGGTCAGGTCCGATTCGCAGTCGTTAGAGGGCGGTGTCACGGCGACGTATTCCGGTATCGTCAATCTGGTCGGTCGTCCGGCGGACCGGGACCTTTACACAACCATGCTGGTGGATTTCTCGGGCCTGACGGCGGGCGGCATTCTTGGCGACGTCGAATGGACCTCTGACATTGATACGATGCGGTTCGCTAATGATTTGGTCGCCGTTGGTACTGACGGCGAGTTTTTTCCCGGAACATCCGGGCCGGATGATCTGGTGGGCGGCACCGGGTCCGATACGATGCAAGCCTATGACGGTGATGACAGGTTGACGGGTGCCGCTGGTAATGACCGGATTGATGGCGGGAACGGTATTGATACCGCCGCCTATTCCGGCAGCCAGAACAGCTATACCCTGACGCTAAGCCCGACAGGCACGAGCGTGACAGATCGCAGATCCGACGGAAACGGCACTGATACACTGATCGACATCGAGTTTCTGGACTTTGATACGAACATCTTCGGCGGGCCGGTTAATCTTGGTATCTTTAGCGCGCCGGCAGACATTTCTGCCGATGATCTGGAAAGCATTATTGAACTCTACATCGCTTATTTCAACAGAGCCCCGGATGCCGAAGGTCTTTATTTCTGGGGGGCTGTCTTTAACAACGGGTTCACCTTGGCCCAGATTGCCAACGGGTTCTTTGACCAAGACGAGACCCGCGCCGCATATCCAACCGGCACGACCAACGAAGAATTTGCCACCATTGTTTACAACAACGTCTTGGGCCGCACGCCGGACGCTGGCGGGTTCGAGTTTTGGGTGGGTCTTTTGAACGACGAGCGCGTCGCGCGGGACGAATTCATCTTGCGGGTTCTGGAAGGCGCAAAAGCTGATCTGCGGCCAGACTTGGGACAGGATTTCGTCGATCAGCAATTGGCTGACCGCGCGTTGCTGGAAAACAAAACAGACATCGGCGCGTACTTTGCGGTGCACAAAGGCATGTCCGACGTCGATGATGCCGTCACAGCGATGGACCTGTTTGACGGCACGCAGGCCAGCATCAATGCTGCGGTCGATGCGATCGACGGCTTTTATGCCGATGCATTGGACCCGCTGAACGGGGAATTCCTGATGCCACTGGTCGGCGTGCTGGATGATCCGTTTTTAGTCTAATCGTTTATCACAGCTGCTGTGCTAACACATTGATGCCTGCGCTACGTGCGTCAGAGGCTGGTGCCTGATATTTCGGGCAAAGCCCCGAGGCTGGTCGCTTGCCGTGGGACGCGGGCGAGCGAATGTGCGTCGCAATATTGTGGACCGCACGTCCTGAAACATGCTGAAATGTTGTTTTGTGAGAGCCATCGGGTCGCATGAGGCTTAGAAGCTTGGCCCATAGCTGTTGCGTTTTGCGCACAATAAATCATTCTTAAAATAGAACGAAATCCAGCAAACATTGAATTTATAATATTGAACGGGGGCTGTTAGTTCTCTCTCCAATTGGCAAGCCGCCACAAGGAGAGACCCTCATGACACCCGCCGTTTTGTTATATCTAGCCCCGCTCGCTTTGCTTGTCGCAGCGGCATTGGCCTTTCGAGGGCCGGATATGCGTCCAACATATGTGCTCCGTTTGACGCAAGGCTTATCGCTGGCCGCACTGGCAGCGGCGGTGCTGTCAGGCTTTGCTCTGCTCACAGAGGGTTCAATGACAAGCGGGTTGATCGGCCTTGCAGGCTTGGGGATGTCCGCGCGGCTTGATGCGGTCAGTGCGGTTATGCTGCTGTTGGTCAGTTTCATTGGCTGGGTCGTGATCCGCTTTGCAGCAACCTACATGGACGGCGAGGCCCGGCAGGGGCCGTTTACCGGCTGGCTGTGTATGACATTGGCAGCCGTGATGATGCTGGTGATTGCCGGCAACATCGTACAGTTGGCCCTTGCCTGGGTCGCAACAAGCGCGGCATTGCACCAATTGTTGCTGCATTATCCTGACCGTGTCGCGGCCCAGCGGGCAGCCCGCAAGAAATGGATCACCGCGCGGGTCGGGGATGCGGCGCTGCTGCTGGCGGTTGTCCTGATTTATGTTCAGTTTGGCACCGGCGAAATCGCCCAGATCCTGGCAACCGCACGTGGCGGTGAAGGTCAGATCAATGCGTCCTTGGTCGCAGCGGCGCTTGCCCTTGCTGCCATCCTGAAGTCCGCACAATTTCCGATGCACGGCTGGCTGACCGAGGTGATGGAAACACCGACACCGGTATCTGCCCTGTTGCATGCAGGGGTGATCAACGCCGGTGGTTTCCTATTGATCCGCTTTGCCGATGTCATGGTGCTGGCGCCTGGTGTTTTGGCGGTGCTGGTTATGCTGGGCGGTTTCACGGCGCTGTTTGGGGGGCTGGTGATGTTGACACAATCGGCGGTCAAGACCTCGCTGGCGTGGTCCACTGTTGCGCAGATGGGTTTCATGATCCTGCAATGCGGTTTGGCGCTGTTCCCACTGGCTTTGCTGCACATCGTGGCGCATTCGCTTTACAAGGCGCATGCTTTTCTGGCCTCTGGCACTGCCGTTGACAACGTTGCCGCCATTCGCAGGCCCGGCCCTGTGGCCATCCCGAATGGTCTTGCCGTGGGGCGCGCGTTCGTGATTGCGCTGGTGATCTATGCGGTCGTAGCGTTTGTGTTTGGCATATCGGGCAAGTCCCCGCAGGCCATCGCGCTGGGCGCCATCCTGATCTTTGGTGTCGCGTATCTGCTGGCCCAAGGTTTGGCCGATGCCGCCCCGCGCGTGTTGACGCAGCGCACGGCGGCGTTTTCGGTCGCGGCGGCTGTCGGGTATTTTGCGCTGCAAACCGGGGCAGAGTGGATGATGTACGGCACATTGCCCGCGACACCGTCACCCGGACCACTGGAATGGGCGCTAATCGTGCTGGCCCTGATGAGCTTTGGCATCGTCGCGGTCGCCCAAGCGATGTTCCCCTTGTGGGCGCATCACCCTGCGGCGGCAGGCATGCGCGTGCACCTGTCCAACGGGCTTTATGCCAATGCCGTCTTTGACAAACTGCTGCGCGGTT
>JAFMHE010000010.1 GCA_017854675.1 Paracoccaceae bacterium
GAAGGGCTGACATGGCGTCTGTCACAAGCTGCGCGCACCGTGATTGACGTCTACAAGCCAGAAGACGGATCATCTGGCGACTACGTCAAGGCAAAGAATGGGGCGATGTTGGAGGCCGAGGAGTTGAAAGCGAGCCGTTCGGTTTTTGACAATATCGTCTTTGCGAAAGGTAAAAAGAAGCCGCCCGAGTGATGCGATGTGACGCGCGTTATCAAAAGCGCAAAGGGTGCGTGGATGGATTTGAGAGACGTTGGGCACTGGATGGACGACTGACGAAGATTACTTTTGCGAAGCCAAAAAGCCGCTGAGACGGCATGCGTGACCTTTTTGGCGAGCAGTTTAGGAAAAATAAGGGCAATGGGTTTAAGAATCACCCCAAACCCCGCATGATTCGAATGAACCGAATCACCGCACACTGATTCGCGCGACCGCGCTGGAGGGACTCACCATGGCCGCTAAAGATACAAACGAAGACACCAAGCGCGACGAGAACGACAGCGGGCATTCGCTCGACATGTCGCAGGCGGCTGTGAAAAAGATGATCTCGGAGGCCCGCGAAAAGGGCTATATCACTTATGGTCAGCTGAATACGGTGCTGCCGCCTGATCAGGTCGGCTCCGAGCAGATCGAAGATGTGATGTCGATGTTGTCTGAAATGGGCATCAACATCATTGAGGACGAGGACGCCGAGGAAGAAGAAGCCAAGGGCGGCACTGAACTGGCAACCACTGATAGTGCCAAGGAAATCGCGCTTTCGGCCGGCACCGCCGAGAAACTGGACCGGACCGATGATCCGGTGCGGATGTACCTGCGCGAGATGGGTTCGGTCGAATTGTTGAGCCGCGAAGGCGAGATCGCGATTGCCAAGCGCATCGAGGCCGGTCGCAACACGATGATTGCAGGGCTTTGCGAAAGCCCGCTGACCTTTCAGGCGATCACAATCTGGCGCGACGAATTGCTGTCAGAGGACATTCTGCTGCGCGACGTTATTGATCTGGAGGCCACGTTCGGCACCCAGATGGGGGACGAGGAAACCACGCCTGTTGTGCCCGCGGTTGGCGTTGTCTCGAGCGAGTCGAAAACAGACGACACCAAGCAGGAACTGGATGCAGACGGCAATCCGATCTCTGTGGATGACGACGATGATGACGAGGACGAACAGGCCAACATGTCGCTTGCCGCGATGGAGGCCGCTCTTAAGCCTCAGGTGCTGGAAGCGCTTGATATCATCGCGGATGATTACGCCAAGTTGAGCGAAATGCAGGACAGCCGGATTTCAGCGACGCTGAATGAGGATGGGTCTTTCTCCAAAAAGCAGGAAGGCACCTATCAAAAGCTGCGGTCGGAAATTGTGTTGTTGGTGAATGAGTTGCACCTGCACAATAACCGTATTGAAGCGCTGATTGACCAGCTTTACGGAATCAACCGCCGGATCATGCAAATTGACTCTGCCATGGTGAAATTGGCCGACCAAGCCCGCATCAACCGGAAAGAATTTGTCGATGCGTACCGTGGGTATGAGCTGGACCCAAATTGGCTAGAGCGGATGGCAGAAAAGCCTGGTCGCGGCTGGTCGATGTTCATCGAGAAATCAACGGAAAAGGTCGAAGAACTGCGTGCCGATATGGCGCAGGTGGGTCAATATGTTGGTCTTGATATCTCTGAATTCCGCCGCATCGTGCAGCAGGTTCAGAAGGGCGAAAAAGAAGCCCGTCAGGCCAAGAAAGAAATGGTCGAGGCGAACTTGCGTCTCGTGATTTCAATCGCCAAGAAATACACCAACCGCGGCCTGCAATTCCTTGATCTTATTCAGGAAGGTAACATCGGCCTGATGAAAGCGGTCGATAAATTCGAATACCGTCGGGGCTATAAATTCAGCACCTATGCGACGTGGTGGATCCGTCAGGCGATCACGCGGTCGATTGCCGATCAAGCCCGCACAATCCGTATTCCGGTCCATATGATCGAGACGATCAACAAGCTGGTGCGCACAGGTCGCCAGATGTTGCACGAGATCGGCCGCGAGCCGACGCCCGAAGAATTGGCCGAAAAGCTGCAGATGCCGCTGGAAAAGGTCCGCAAGGTGATGAAAATCGCCAAGGAGCCGATTTCACTTGAGACACCGATTGGTGACGAGGAAGACAGCCAGCTGGGTGATTTCATCGAGGACAAGAATGCGGTGCTGCCATTGGACAGTGCCATTCAGGAAAACCTCAAGGAAACCACGACGCGGGTACTTGCATCTCTGACGCCGCGTGAGGAACGTGTGCTGCGCATGCGTTTCGGCATTGGTATGAACACGGACCATACGTTGGAAGAAGTCGGCCAGCAGTTCAGCGTGACGCGCGAACGCATCCGGCAGATTGAGGCGAAGGCGCTGCGCAAACTGAAGCACCCGAGCCGATCACGCAAGTTGCGGTCGTTCCTCGACCAGTAAACGCGACATATCTCGAGAGTTTTGAAAGGCGTTGCTGAAAGGCGGCGCCTTTTTCTTTTGGGTTAAACGCTCGCTCTCAACGCACCCGTTCATGCGACTACTGCCAAGACTTTTTTGGAGCCAAAGACATCGCTTATTAAGGGGGGAAGGACAGTGCCCGAGGGGGGCACCAATCTTTTATGGAAACCGTCATTCCGCCACAGGACTGACAAAATCCCAAAATACGGAAGGCTATAGCCGTTTGGCTGGAAACTCAGGATCAATGATATGTTGGGCTTTGCTATATTGGGTCTACTCGGCATGGGGATAGCTTTCAGTTTGTTGGATGATGGAGATGAAGCTTCCATATTCTCAAGTGGCAGCAGTTCGGATGAAGGTACGGAGGATGCCGACTTTATCGATTCAGGTGACGGTGATAACCGGGTTTTCGCCGGGGGTGGCGACGATATTGTGCTGGCGGGCGATGGCGACGACCGCGTCTTTGGGGGTGCTGGCGATGATTTGATTGCTGGCGAAGGGGGCGATGATTTTCTGCGCGGCGGAAGTGGTGATGATGTAATCATTGCCGGTCCCGGTCAGGATGTGGTCCATGGCGACATCGGGAATGACTATATTGAAGGCATTGATATCACAGACACCCGCGGCATTATCGAGATCACGGAAGCGTCGATACGCAGCGGTATTCCGTTAACGCAGGAAGATCTGGATCGCGTTGTCGACCTGAAAGCCGCCACCGAAGAGGCTGATGTGTTGAACGGGGGTATGGGTGACGATGTGATCATCGCAGGCAGCAATGATCAAGTCGATACGGGAACAGGTTTTGACACGGTGAATGTAGGCCTGTGGGTCAATCCACAAGCGCCAGTACAGATCAACGATTTTGACCCTTTCAGGGACGAAATTGTCTATACATATGAGGGCATTGTTCCGCCCACTGTCACTTTTGACGAAACTGATGAAGGCACCGCAACGCTTGTTGTTGATGGTGAGATCGTCGCCTTCTTCGAGAAGGTCGATTTCCTGGACCTTTTGGCAAGAACACCAATCACTTTGGAGCGCTTTGCGTAGCCGCCACTTGTGTGGCGAACATGGGGCTCTTAAGGTTTGAGCAACGCCCTTTGGCGAAAGCTTTGTTATAACAAATACACGTCCGGCTATCTCGCCAAACTCGCCCAAGCAAAGTGACTTTGACGCCTTGTGATCTGACCCAGTCTTGTGCGGCAGAACATACTGTCGCTTGCGACGTATGAATGCGCGCTTCGTGTAAATTGCTTACTTCAATCTGTCGCGGGCCCCGATCGGTGAAAACCGCTTGTCATAATCTCTGGAGTAAAGGACGTCCTCAAAAGCCCGTAGAGACAGCCAAATGATTTCGCTAACGCACCTGTGATTTTGAAGTGTGCATGAGACGCCCTATCTGGGATGGAAGAGATTGTTCCCGTTTTGAATAGTGAGAGGTTTTCCAGATGCGACTTGCCCTGACTGCCGTGGCCTTTGCTACCGTGCTTGCCGGAGCCGGCGCTGCGCAGACCTTTACCGCCGAGAACCAGCTGAAGGTTGTGCCGCTGAACGGATCAGATTTCGAAGTTATCGAGGCGCGCGGCGAAGGCCCGCGCGGCATGTGGTGTGCGGCGGCTGATTATGCGGTGAGCCAAGGACGCACCGGTCCGGGCCAACGTATCTATGTGAAAACGCCGCGCGGCCCTTCGGTCAGCGTCGCGGGGCGCAAAGGTGTGGTGTTTACCACCGATGAAAGCCGTTTGTCGCAACCGCCAAGCCGGTCTTTGTCGGTTGGCACGCGCACCGTCGGTGAGGGACTGCCAGTGGTACATGCCTTCCAGTTTTGCCGCGACTACCAGATTGAACTTGGTGATATTTTATTCCTCAGAAAAGGAAATTTGTGATGTTACGACTTTTTTCAGCATGTGTATTGACCGCTGCCTTGGCTGCACCGCTTGGCGCGCAAACATTTCATGCAAAGAACGGCGTGACAGCCACGCCTGACGCGGGTGTTTTTTCGGTCGCTAATGGCGGGGGGCTGGGGGCACGTGGTATGTGGTGTGCTGCCGCAGATTACGCACGCGACGTATTGGGTGCCAATGGCTCACAGCGGATCTATGTCGCCGAGGACCGTGCGCGCGGGCAGCGTGGACCGGTCCGCTTTACACTTGATGCGACGGGCCTGACCCCATCACGGGTTTCGATTATTGGTTCCTCCATTCGAACAGCCGGGGCTAATCTGTCTGTGGGTCATGCGATTTCGTTCTGCGCTGATTTCAAGTTGAGGAGCAGATGAAGGGCGCCATTCTTGCAGGGTTTGTTGCACTCGCCCCGGTTTGTGTAGGTGCTGCAACGACCCGAGAAGAGGACAGCATGGTCATCAACCGGATAAATGCATCTGATTTCGAAGTGGTAGAAACCCGAAGCATGGGTGCCGCAGATTTCTGGTGCGGTGCTGCGACCTTTGTCGAGCGCCGCAGCGGTTTGTCAAATCTCACAGAAATCTACCTAAAGCGATCCCGTGGGCCCAGTGTGACTGCGCCGGGACGCAACGCGGTCGTTTTTTCAACCAGCCCGGCGGGGTTGCCGCGTGCTGAAAGTCGCCTGAGCCTTTCAGTGGACCGCCCCGGCGACATGATCAAATCCGTGCAAGCGCGGCGTTATTGCCGCGACGCCTTTACCCGCTCAACCAAATAGGCGGGCCATATGGGGCAGATGCCACCCGTGCAGCAGCAGTTCGTCATATCCACGCGCGGACCCGGCCTTTACGAGTTCACGGATCTGGTTGCAAACTGGATCGCTCGGTAGAGGATGACCGAAGGTCTGTTGACGTTGATGGTGCAACACACCTCTGCGCCGCTGTTAGTCCAGGAAAATGCAGACCCCGATGTCCAGCGCGACCTGCAGGCGTTTTTTGCGCGACTGGTTCCGTCCTGTGATGATCCGCAGATGTCCTATCTGACGCATACCCGGGAAGGGCCCGATGACATGCCCGCGCATATCAAGGCGGCGATGATGCCAGTGAGCTTGTCCATCCCGGTGGCGCAAGGTCGTATGTGTTTGGGGATCTGGCAGGGCATTTATCTGTTTGAACATCGCACGTTCCCGCATTCCCGCAGAGTGGTGGCGCATTTTGCCTGATGTGGCTTTGCGGCACACCCTATCTATGGTGTGCATTTCGCCTCTACCCAAAACCCTGCGCCTCGCCTATAACTCTAGTCAAGAGGGCGGAACGCCCCACAAGTGAGGCAGGAAATATAAGGGGGATGGCGTATGCGCTGCCCGTTTTGCGGAAACATTGACACCCAAGTAAAAGACAGCCGTCCGGCAGAGGATCACGTATCCATCCGCCGTCGCCGGTTTTGCCCCGCGTGTGGCGGCAGATTTACGACCTACGAACGCGTCCAGTTGCGCGATCTGGTCGTGCTGAAAACATCCGGAAAACGTGAAGATTTTGATCGTGACAAGCTAGAGCGGTCGATCCGCATCTCCATGCAGAAGCGCCCGATTGATCCCGAACGCATCGACCAGATGATCAGCGGCATTGTGCGCCGGTTGGAAAGCATGGGCGAGACAGATATCGCTTCCAAGCAGATCGGCGAGATTGTGATGGAGGCGCTCGCGCGCATCGACACGGTCGCTTATGTGCGGTTTGCCAGTGTTTACAAGAACTTCCAGGCGGCGGATGACTTTGACAAGTTCGTGCAGGAACTGCGTCCGAACGCACCCGGAGAAGAATGAGCGACACAAGATTTATGGCGCTGGCCCTGTCTTTGGGCCGGCGGGGGCAGGGGCGGACGTGGCCGAACCCGGCTGTGGGCTGTGTGATCGTGCAGCAGGGCCGCATCATCGGGCGCGGCTGGACCCAGCCGGGCGGACGCCCCCATGCCGAAACCTGCGCGTTGGCCCAAGCCGGTGACGCGGCGCGCGGTGCGACGGCTTATGTCACACTCGAACCCTGTGCCCATCACGGACAGACCCCGCCTTGCACAGATGCATTGATTGCAGCAGGGGTTGCCCGCGTGGTGATCGCTGCCAAAGACCACGACGCGCGTGTGGATGGCAAAGGGATCGCTCTGTTGCGGGATGCGGGCATCACCGTCGTCACAGGCGTGATGGAGACCGCGGCAACCGCCGATCATGCAGGTTTTTTTGCACGCACATCATCTGGCCGCCCTATGGTTACGCTGAAACTGGCGCATTCTTTTGACGGGCGGATCGCGACAGCGACGGGCGAAAGCCAATGGATCACAGATGCGCCCGCGCGGCGCGTTGTTCATGCCATGCGCAGCCGCCACGACGCGGTGATGGTAGGGGCGGGAACGGCGCGCAAGGATGACCCCAGCCTTACCGTGCGTGGCCTTGGCGTCACGGATCAACCCGCACGGATTGTGGTATCGCGCAGGCTCGATTTGCCGCTGATGGGTGAATTGGCCCGCACGGCGAATGAGGTGCCGGTGATCTTGTGTCACGGCACAGACGCGGACGCGACATTGGTCAATACATGGCGCGACCTTGGCGCGACCTTGATGACTTGCCGCGTCAAAGGCGCGCATCTTGATCCGGTTGACGTGTTGCAGAACCTCGGCACGCACGGGTTCACACGGATTTTCTGCGAGGGCGGCAGCGCGCTTGCAGCCTCACTCATCAATGCCGATCTGGTCGACCACCTGATCGGGTTCCACGCAGGCGTCGTTATCGGTGCCGAAGGGTTGCCTGGCATTGGCGCCATGGGGCTGTCAAACTTGGCCGGGGCACCACGCTACCGCCTTGCCAAAACCAGCCAGATTGGCCCTGATGTCCTCACCCAATGGACGCGCCGCTAAACCGTTCTTTTCGCTAAAAATACCTGTGGGGTCCGGGGCAAAGCCCCGCAATGCGCTATCCTCTGCGCCACAAATGCGCCTGCGTGGCAAAGACCCCTTGCAGCTTTGACACCAACCGGTTTGCAGGACCGGGGCGCGGCACGTGGCCTGTGGCCAGACGCGCAACAACCACTTCAACCGGGCAGGCAAGCCCTGTGACGGGATCACGGTAGCGCGGATAGTCAATCAATACTGCGTGCACCAATCCCTCAAGTGTGACTTCGGAACGCCGCCGTGGCGGGACATCGCCCAGATCTTTTGTCAGCCCCCAACCCGCATAAAACGGCGCGCCCAGTGTCGTGACTGCGACCCCGCGCACCAACGCCTCAAAGCCGAGAAGCGATGTCATGGTCCAGACTTCGTCAGCCTGATCCAGCGCTGCAATCGGGCTTATGTCGTGCAAAACGCGCGTCGCCAGCGCCGAGGCGTCGATTTTGCCTACGCGCAGGCCCGCTTCTATATCGGGGTGCGGTTTGTAGAGGATGCAGGCATTCGGGTGGGCATCGCGGGCAGCACGCAGCAGGGCGGCATTGGTACGCACGTCCGACGCGCCCATCAGGACAGAGGCGTCGTCTTCGACCTGACCCGGCACAAGGATGCGCGGGGATGGGGGCAGATCATCCAGTTGCAATCTGTTTGATAGGTTGTATTTGCTGATCTCGTTTGCGCGCAGGGTCTCGATCAGGCGTGTGGCGCGTGCGTGCTGGTCAGGGCGCAGAGTTGCACGTGCCTCGATCCATTTTTCCAATCTGCTGGGCTGGGCAGGGTCGTAGTAGATGCCCAGATCGTCGCAGACCAGTGACATCGGCGGGATCAACGCCGCGCCCAGACCTTTGGAGCGGATGAAACCGTCCTCGATCTTGATCGCGTCGGCGTGGCCCACATCGGCCTTGCCCGCCCAAACCATCCACGGCTTTTCCGCTGCACGGGCTTTGGCAGGATCATCCTCAAAGATGACAGGCTGCTGCGCCCCAAAGAACTGCTGCAGGGGTTTGCGTTTCCACAGCCGCATGCCTGACGCGGCCCATCCGCGATGGTCTTCGCGCCATGCGCGGGTTTGCGCGGCGAGGGCCTCAAGCGTATCCTCCAGTGGGCACAGGCGGTCGTGATAAGGGTCATACCATCTGGGATAGAGCAGCATAGCGGCTGCAAAAAGCTGTGCGCGGGTCAGTTTGCGGGTCCGGCGCGGCACGGGAAATTCGTCTGTGGTCAGGCCCCATCCCGCATAGAAAGGTTGACCGAAAACGCGCGGTTTATGGCCCGCATATATCGCCTCGAACCCGACTTGCGATGAGACGGTGTAGACGCCCACCGCCCCTTCAAACAGCGCCCAAGGGCTGACGGAATCTGTAAGCAGGGTGATGCGGGCATTGGTATCGGCTGCGGTGAAATAACCTGCGCGAAAACCCTGCGCCGTTTCGGGATGTGCTTTGATCACGACGGGCGCGCCGGGGTGTTCCTCTTGCGCAAAGACGAGCATTTCCAGAAACCGCGCCCGGTCAGCACCTGATGAGACAACAGAGGCGTCCCCGCATGTTTGATCAATCACCAACACGTAACCCGGCGCGGGCAGGGCTGTACCGGTATCAAAGGCCGTGTATTTGGTCAGATGCGCCTCTGCCATACGCGCGGCAGCACCGCGGGCCCGGTTCAAAAGGTCTGTATTATCAAGGGGGTGTTCGGTCAGCATCTGCTCCAGATCGCTGATCGTGCTGGGGTCAAAATGCACGCCCTTGTGGTCAATAAGCAGGCCCAATGGCGGCTCGCCTGCGCGACCGGGGTGAAGCGAGCGCAGGAACGCGTCTTCGACCCGCACGACTGGCGCGCCGTATTTTTCGGCGATGCCAAGGCCACGGTGGGCGGTCGGGGACTTGCCCCAGACGGCAACCGCATCACCGGCGCGGGGCAGGCCCAGATGCAGGCTGTAGCCTGATAATTTCAGGATGCGGCGCAGACGGCGCTGCGTCAGAAAGCCGCCGTTGTATGTAAAAAGCCGCCGGTCCTGTGCAGGACCGGCGGCGGGTGTGTCGTAAAACTCAGGGCCCAAGGCCACGGATTTAACCGCTGCTCAGCGAGGTCAAAGAAGACGCGGACCCTGCGGTTCCGGTGATCGCGGAAATGACACGGTTCCACTGGGTGAAGGGGGCTTCGGTCACGTAAAGCGTGTCCCCGTCCCGCACCACAAAATCGCGGGCCATGAACATCCCGTTGGGTTTGGTCAGATCCAGCACATAGATCATCCGCTGTGCGCCTTCCAGATCATTGCGCCCAAGCACCTGTCCGGCAATTTCCGAAGGTTCGTTGCGGAAAATAAACACGCCCGTTGGGTCAGCGGTTGCGGCATTCAGGCCACCAACCTGTGCGATACCTTCAAGCGCCGACAGGGACTGGCTTTCGAAGGGGACTTGCGCCTGTCCGCCCGTGGCACCAAGCGCGGTAAAGGACCGGCTGTCTTCTTCGACCAGAACTTTGTCACCTGCACGCAGGGCGATGTCGAGTTCGGGATGGTCGTAAAGATCGCGGAACCAGATCTTGCCGCGCTGGTTGCCACGGATAACGGTCACTTGGGCGATTTCTGGCTCGATGCTCACGCCGCCTGCATTTGCCAGCATGGTGGACAAAGTACGGGTCGGGCGTTCAATCGGGAAGATACCCGGCGAGCCGACACTCCCGACCAGCGAAACAGTTGAGCCGTCACCCGCTTCGCGGCGGACTTCGACCTGTGGGTCAGGGGTCTGTTCGCCCAGTTTATTGGTGATAATGCGCCGCAATGCATCCGGTGAATTGCCTGCCGCTTTGATCCGTCCCGCATAGGGAATAAAGATAAAGCCGGACCCGTCGACCTGAATTTCAGCAAGTCCGGTCGCGGGCGAACCTTCAACGCCCAAAAGCGGATCATCAACGTTTTCGTAGACCGTGATGCCCAATACGTCGCCCGGTTGGATCGTGTCAGAGCCAAGGATCGCGGCGTTTTTGAAGCTGTCAGAGAAACCAAGGGCCGGAACCACGGCCGTGGCGCGGGTCACACGGTCGTTAACCGCTACAACAAAGGCGTCGCCCTCTTGCTGCACAGACCCTGCGTAGATTTGCTTTTTGTTGGGGCCAACCTGCGGCAAACCACAAGATGACAGGACGGCCAACGCCGCCACTGCTGCGATGGGGCGCGCCCACCGGTATGATACGGATTTCACTGCCCGGTCTCCTCGACCTATTCAAACTGCCTCAAAATCGCCGGTTTTTCCGACGTAGTTAGCGTGATCGTATCGCAGTTTATTTCGAAAATCTAGCTGGTTGAGGGGCTTAGGTCAGCTAACGACGCGCAACTGTTGCCGTGGGGCCGCGGTACCGTTTTCCAGCGCCTCATAGGGGTCATGGGCCGCCAGCATCATGTCCACGACCTGCCGCAGCAGTTGGCGGCGCCCGCGTGCAGCATAAAAGCCCCCCGGAACCTGTGAAGTTTCAAGGAGGTAGCGGCGAAAATCCTTGTAGGCTTTGTTGTCGGGACGTGTCGCGGCCTTAAAAAATCCGGGCAGTGGCTGATCAGAGACGAATTCCGGTTTGGCATAGACGGCCTTTCCAAACACCTTGAGCGGGATACCGCGCCAGAGCACCTGTTGTCCTGCGGTGGAATTTACCGTCACCGCCGTGCGCGCATCGTTCAAGAGCTGCGCCAGCTTGCCGCCCCGCACATAATGTACGCGGTTTGCGATTCCCTGCGCGCGGGCAATGCGCTTGACCTCATGGCGCAGCGGCACGCGGCCATCTTCCAGCGGATGCGCCTTGACCACCAGATGGTGGTGCCTGGGCGCGCCTTTTGCAAAACCGTCGATCACCAGTTCCAGAAAATCCGAGGTGGTCTCAAACGGGGAGTGGGTTTGAAACGCGCTGTCGTGTTCCAGTTGCAGCAGCGCCAAATGATAGGGAAACCCGCCCAACCGGATGCGCATTGTCGCGACCAGCCGGTCAATCGCCAGAAGCGGCATCAGCAGCAGGCGTTTGAGATATAGCAAGAACTCTTGCGTGACAGTCAGGCTGCGATGCGGGCGGAAATTGCGGTAAGGGCGGTTCCAGAACATGACATACCAATGATAAAGCGCCCCGTAAAAGATATGCTGGCGCATATCGCCCCAATGGCCGGGGGGCAGGGGGGCTTCCATGTCGGATTGGGCGAGGGCGGTCTGCATGGCGGTGATGGTCATGTCCATCAGTTTGGAATTGCCGTTGCTGCCATCGCGTTCATAAGTGACCCAATAGGGCCGCATGTAGCCTTCTTCAAAGACATGTACGGTCAGACCGCGGCGCTTTGCCTCGGCGATGGCTTGGGCATGGACGGGACGGGTATCACCATAAAGCACGATGTCGGTGACAGACTTTTCGTCGACCAAGGCGCCGAAAGTGTCAGCCCATGCGTCTATCGGGTCGCGGTAGGCGATGTAGCTTTTTGGATGGCGCCAGAACGCGCGATCACCTGCGTTAAAGCCGACGCGCCACACTTCGGCCCCGGCCAGCTGCAGCATTTTGCCCAGCCGGTTGAAAAAGGGACCATGTGGCCCTTGCAGGAACAAAAAGACCCTGCTGTGTGTCGGCGCTGTTGTCATCACGCTCATCTTATCTGTCTGCTCTGGCTGCGCGTTAACGCAAAATACGCCCGGATCGCGTTAAAATTATCGCGGGCGGTGGACTTGCCTGTCTATGGGCGGAAGGTTAACTCAGAATTAAGCATCTGAATAGGAGTTGGCGCTATGTTTACCGGCATCATAACGGACATCGGCACAATCGCTGCATTGGAGCAACAGGGCGATCTGCGCGCGCGGATCACCACGGGCTACGATACAGGCGGGATCGACATGGGGGCGTCCATTGCGAGTGACGGTGTTTGCCTGACGGTCGTAGGCTTGGGGGACGACTGGTACGAGGTGCAAATCAGCGCAGAGACGGTTGCAATGACGAACTTGGCCGGTTGGGCCGTAGGACAACGTGTCAACCTGGAGCGCGCCTTAAAGGTGGGCGACGAATTGGGCGGTCACATTGTATCGGGTCATGTCGACGGTGTCGCAGAAGTGATCAAGATGGCGGATGAGGGCGACAGCACACGTGTCACTCTTCGCGCGCCAAAAGGTCTGGCGCGGTTCATCGCTCCCAAGGGGTCTGTCGCATTGAATGGCACATCCTTGACGGTGAATGAAGTTGAAGGTTGTGATTTTGGTATCAACTTTATCCCCCACACCAAGGATGTCACGACATGGGGTGATGTGGCCGTCGGGGACCGGATCAATCTGGAAATTGACACGCTTGCCCGCTACGTCGCCCGTCTGGCGGAGGTGTCATGAAGCCCTTGGTGCTTGCCTCATGGGAGGATCCTAACGGGATCACATGTGTTGACATTCTTGATCTGCGCGATGGGACTTTCGGCTTTTCACCCTGTCGGCGCGACCCAGAGGACGCCCATGGGTGGCGGCGCATGCGGGGAGAGGATTTCGGTTGTTTTAGCAGCCGGCAGGCAGCAGAGGCGGCTGCGCGCAGCGCCATGCCGGAGTGCGCGCAATGAAGCCGGGCATGGGGCATAACCAAGGGCCAACGATGGAAAAGGGCCTGAAATGGCGCAGTTTCCAATGGCAAAAGGCGCGTGATGCGGCAATGCCAAAAACGATCCCCTTGATGGTGGTCAAGATGCATGTGGCGCGCGCGCATGCTTTGGGGCTGGATTATCCGACCTATGCAATGGTGCGAAAAGCGTCCGGGCGCGACATCATGGGGCTGTTGTTTTCATCCAACGCGCTGCGTGTGGTGCGCAGTGATCAGCCGCAGATGCCGGTCGCGCGGGGTGAGGTTTTGTCAGCGGTGCAAGGCGCCAAGCGGTTGGCGCTGGTCCATGCGCCGGTGAATGCAGCAGAGGTGGTGCTGGCCAATGAAGGCATTGATGCGGCTGACCGCGCGCCCAAGTTCACGCAAAGCTGGGCCGAGATGCGCGATCATCTGGGCGGGTTCATCACCGGCCAGCGGTTGGCGAAGGATCAGGTGTTGATCATTGGCGATACGGCGATGGAACGGGATTGGACGGCCGCGGCACAGGCTGCGGGTTATATCGAGGCGCAGCGCTATTTTCGCGGCTGAGGCAAGGGCCGGAACACAGGTCGTGGCGTTTGTGGGTGATGGCGGTCTTGAGTTTATTTGGAAAATTGAAGCAGGGGATGCGCCACTGGTCAAGCGCGGGGTGCTGGGATATGTGGTCAGCAAAGCTGAAATTGGGGCGTTGCCATGAATTTTGAGACACCGGGGCCGGTTGAAGAGAAGCTTTCCTCTGCGATTTCTCCGATTGAGGATATTATCGAGGACGCGCGCGCGGGCCGGATGTTCATTCTTGTCGACCACGAGGATCGCGAGAATGAAGGTGATCTGGTGATCCCGGCACAGTTTGCGGGTGCCGAAGCGATCAACTTTATGGCGACCTATGGACGCGGTTTGATCTGTCTGCCGATGACGGCGGCGCGGATCACCAAGCTGGGTCTGCCGATGATGGCGGTGAACAATTCATCGCGCCACGAGACGGCTTTTACGGTTTCTATCGAAGCGCGTGAAGGAGTGAGTACCGGGATTTCAGCGGCGGACCGCGCGTTGACGGTTGCTGTGGCGATCAACGAACAGGCGGGTGCGGCTGATATTGCCACGCCGGGCCATGTGTTTCCGTTGCGCGCGCGCGATGGCGGGGTGCTGGTGCGCGCGGGTCATACCGAGGCGGCAGTCGATATTTCGCGGCTTGCGGGACTGCATCCGTCAGGCGTGATCTGCGAGATTATGAACGACGACGGCACGATGGCGCGGTTGCCGGATCTGGTCGCGTTCGGGGCACAGCATGGGCTTAAGATCGGTACGATCAGCGATCTGATCGCGTACCGGCACAAGCATGATAATCTGCTGACGGTGCGTGATACGCGGATGGTAAATTCCGCATATGGCGGCGCATGGGAAATGCGGGTTTTTGCGGATCAGATCACAGGTACTGACCATGTGGTGCTGAGCAAAGGGGACCTTGCGGGGGATGCGCCTGTTTTGGTTCGGACGCATGCAATCAATGCGCTGGAAGATATCCTGGGGCTGGGGCCAAGCCCCGCTGATGAATTGCCACGTGCGATGCAGATTATTGCCGACGAAGGGCGTGGCGCCGTTGTGTTGTTCCGTGATCCTTTCCCCAAGTTGCGGCTTGAGGGGGAAGAGGATGAGGGTCCGCGCACCGTCAAGAACACCGGTTTGGGCGCACAGATATTGTCGAGCATGGGGTTGAGCAAACTGGTTCTGCTGACGGACAATCCTGAGACACGGTATATGGGCCTTGAGGCCTATAGCATTGAAATTGTGGGCACGCGGCCCATCACGGAAGGGTAGATCATGGCGTCGAGTGAAGAACATACCGTCCTTGCACGGCCCGTTTTTGATAAGCCTGTTAAGGTTTTGATCGTGGTTTCGCCCTATTACAGCGATATCGCGGCGGGCCTGTTGCAAGGTGCCACGGCGGAGCTGGAGGCGGCAGGAGCTGCCTACGAGGTCGTGGAGATGCCCGGTGCGTTGGAAATACCGACTGCCATAGGGATCAGCGACCGGCGCAGCAATTTTGACGGCTACGTCGCACTTGGCTGTGTCATCCGCGGTGAAACGACCCATTACGAGACCGTGTGCAACGACAGCAGCCGCGCGCTGCAATTGCTGGGATTGCAGGGGTTATGCATCGGCAATGGCATCTTGACGGTCGAAAACAAGGCGCAGGCAGATGTACGCGCCGATCCTGAAGGCCAAAACAAAGGTGGCGGTGCTACGGCGGCGGCCTTGCATCTGATCGCACTGGCCCGTAAGTGGTCGCAAACCAGCAAGGGCATTGGATTTATGCCGCGCGGCGAAGATACGCTGATGGCGGGTGATGCGGACGATGGAAACCAGATTACATGACAGATGCGGCCCCCGGATTGTCGGGAAACCAGAAACGTAAGATGAAATCGGCATCACGGCTTTATGCGGTGCAGGCGTTGTTCCAGATGGAGCATTCGAGCCAGACGGTTGATTCTGTGCGCGCCGAATTCATCGAGCACCGCTTTGGTGCGACCTATGATGGTGACGAGATGGTCGATGGGGATATTGACCATTTTGCACATGTGCTTGAAACGGCAGTGAATTATCAGGCCTCGATTGACCAGCAAACGGACCGCGCGTTGGTTGTGAAATGGCCGATTGCGCGGATTGACCCGACGTTGCGGGCATTGTTTCGTGCTGCTGGCGCGGAGTTCAAAGACCGGGGGACGCCGCCAAAGGTGGTTATTTCCGAATACGGCGATGTGGCAAAAGCGTTTTTCCCCGACGGCAAAGAGCCGCAGTTCGTGACGGCGGTTTTGGACCATATGGCGCATGAGGCGCGGCCTGAGGCGTTTTGAACGCTTGATTTCGCGCTTTGGGTGGCTACTTTAGTCTTAGCCAAAGGGGGCCATTATGCCTAAAATTATGCGTTTTTACGCGCTACATTGTGTGATCGGTTTTGCGGTTTCAGCGGTTTTTATCGCGGGACTGTTGTATTTGAACGTCGCGAACCTTTGGCATTTGATCAGCACGTCAGACATTGGATTCATGGCGCTGCTCGTGTTCTGGGTGCTGAACGGTATTGTTTTCGCAGGTGTCCAGACCGCAGTCGCAGTGATGATGATGGCCGAAGATCCGAACGCGGATGATGATACGCCCAAAGGCGGCACACCGGTTGCTGTGCACGCGCAGGCCCCAAGCCCGAACCGTTAAACATTAGGGATTTCAGAGGGGTAGGTGTGGCGGGACCACCTCTGCCGGTCAGTTGTATTATTCCCGAGGACCTGAGTTTACAGGTGGGCACCAGGTAAACGAACCAAGGTTCGAACAGAGCCAGCTCCCTCGGATTTGCGTAAGGCCACTGGAATGTAACGTCACACGAACAGCGCAGAACCCGCCACTCGTTACATGTAGGATCAATCATGCCTTTCGACAATGGGGTATGCGTGAAGAACCGCAACATCGCTGTGGATCGGGCTTTGATTTTTTGTTCACGGTATGTTCATATGTCTGGATGAGTATGTCTGTAGATATCGAAGAGCCACGCGCGCTGCTGCCCGGTCAGTTGCTTGCGAGGGGTGTATGCCGCCATTTGGCGGGCCAAGGTTTTGCCTGTCTGGAGGAGCTTGTACCAACACGCGGGTTGCGCGTGGATGTGATCGCACTGGGCCCAAAGGGGGAGATATGGATCGTTGAATGTAAATCCAGCCGGGCTGATTTCACCTCGGACAACAAATGGCAGGGGTATCTGGAATGGGCGGACAGGTTTTTCTGGGCCGTTGACGCACATTTTCCGACCGAGTTATTGCCCGAGGATTGTGGCATGATCATTGCGGACGCCTACGGCGGCGAGATCATCCGCATGGGTTCCGAAGCCAAGCTGGCCGCTGCACGGCGCAAGGTGATGGTGCAAAAGTTTGCAACCCATGCAGCAAGGCGGCTGCAAGCGATGCGGGATCCTGACGGGCATTTGGGATGGGGATAACCTTTGCCCGCCCGGCCCATGGGATTTTGGTAGAGGAGTTCAGGTTTTGCCCGCGCGATTCGCTGCAGCCATGATTTCTTCGGCGATTTCCATGGCCTCTTCCGGGGTGAAATCCATCGGGATTTCGATCCCATTGCCTTCGATGAAAAGGCGAACCATGCCGGCGTCGGTCGGTCCGATTTGCAGGTTCGCTTCGATGTCGCGTTCGGTGTTAATGCCCATGATCGCCTCCGGACTTTGTGGGATTTATCGCTAGCGTGGACCCTCTTGAAAGGCAAGGGCGTGTTGTCCCATGATACGGGAATGGAAAACATAGACATCCGGCGGCTCACCGTTGCGGACCGTGATTGGTTGGTTCAGCAGCATAAAGTCCACTATGCGCAGGCCGAAGGGTTTGATGCCAGTTTCGGCGTCCTTGTTGCAGGTATTCTGGATGATTTTCTGGCAGGCCATGATCCGCAACGCGAGGCGGGGTGGATTGCATGGGACGGCGACCTGAGGTTGGGCAGCATCTTTTGCGTTCATCTGACGGCTGAAACGGCAAAGTTAAGGTTGTTTTTGTTAGTACCGGAAGCGCGCGGTAAACGGTTGGGTCGCCGGATGCTGGAGACCTGTATGGGGTTCGCGCGGGATGTCGGATACAGCGACATGCAGCTTTGGACCCACGAATCCCACCGTGCTGCGGGGGCATTATATGCGCAAAATGGATGGCACTTGGTTCGCTCAGAGCCGGTTGTATCCTTTGGTCAACCAAATGTGGAGCAGCATTGGGAGATCACCTTGTCGCCGCGGCCTTGAGGGATGCACAAAAAACAATTCCTTGGGGCGATGTTTCTGCCATGCTGACGTTGACGTCTCTGAAACCTGAGATTATGAGAGGGCCAAGTGCCGGGGTAGCTCAATCGGTTAGAGCGCGTGGTTGTGGTCCACGAGGCAGTTGGTTCGAAACCATCCCCCGGTACCACTTTTCTGGAACATATTGGTGCTGTTCGTCCTTTCAGGCAGGGGTTCCGTGCCGCAAAGGTGCGTAGGGGCCAGCCCCTTACAACCCCGAAATATTTAAGGCCAAAAAGAAATCAGTTGATCACTACCGTTTGGCGCAATGCACCCGTCAGGCGGTCGTAGATCAGGATTTGGTTGGTGTCGGTCACAATAGCGTACCAGTCGGACCCTTGCGTAAAGGCAGTAGCCGTCGCGCCGTCCGGCAGCGTAATTTCTGCGGGCACTACGGGGGCATCTGACGACAGGCGCGTGACAAGCAGGCCAATCACGACTATGACGCCGCAAATCATCACGGTGGTCAGAACAGTGACCAGCCGCCTTAGAAACCGCAGATTTGCAGGCTCAATCGGATCATCCATGTCACAACGCCTTATTGAATTTCGTTTTGCGGACAATCCGCCACCGCGTCTTGATAAGGCGCTGGCGCGGGATGTGCCAGAGGCGGCAAGCCTGTCGCGGACGCGGTTGGGTCGGTTGATTGCAGAGGGTGCGGTGCGCATTGATGGCGTGGTAGTGGTCGATCCACGCGCCAAAGTGTTTGAAGATCAGGTCGTGGAGATCACAGTCGAGGAAGCGGAGGAAAGCCATATCCTGCCCGAAGCGATCCCGCTGGAGATCGTTTTCGAGGATGATGATCTGGTGGTTGTGAACAAGCCTTCGGGCATGGTTGTGCATCCGGCACCGGGCAGCCCGTCGGGGACGTTGGTCAATGCGTTGATGGCGCATTGCGGCGACAATCTATCAGGGGTCGGCGGGGTCAAGCGACCCGGCATTGTGCACCGGATTGACAAGGAAACCAGTGGCTTGCTGGTGGTCGCCAAGTCGGACGCAGCCCATCATGGTTTGGCGTCACAGTTCGAGAAACACACCGTAGAGCGGTACTATCAGGCAATTGTTTATGGTGTGCCTGATGCCAACGACCCGCGGTTGAGGGGGGTTAAAGGCGCGTCCTTTGAGCCCGGTAACATCCTGAAACTGACCACGCAATTGGCGCGTCACAAGACAGACCGGCAGCGGCAGGCGGTGTTATTTCACGGCGGTCGCCATGCGGTGACGCGCGCGCGCACGGTCGAGAGGTTTGGCACGCCTCCGGTTCTTGCCTTGATGGAATGTTGGCTGGAAACGGGGCGCACGCATCAGATCCGCGTGCATTTGACCCATGCGGGCCATTCATTAGTGGGCGATCCCACCTATGGCGGCAAGCGCAAGCTGCCCAAAGCGGCGTTGCCAGAGAGTGTCGCAGATGCGGTACGTGCGTTCCCACGGCAGGCCTTGCACGCTGCCGTATTGGGGTTTGATCATCCGCTCACGGGGGCGCAGATGCGCTTTGAAGCGCCTTTGCCGCACGATATGGCGGACTTGCTGGATGCGGTCCGTTTGGCCGTTTGACATGCATGTCACCTGTGCGTGAACGCAGGCGCTAGTAACTTCATCTTTACACTTCCTGGGTTCATATTCGTGAAAACGAAGCAGCGCACGCTTGAAACAGTCCAGCGCCGCACCCATATGGATGTTAAGCCCGTAAACATCACGGGAATCGAGGGAAAGGAATAGACATGGCAAACTACGCAAATCTGCCGGCACCAACACCGGAAGGTGGTTTGAACCGTTATATGCAGGAAATCCGCAAGTTTCCTTTGCTGGAGCCTGAAGAGGAATACATGCTCGCCAAGCGTTGGGTGGAGCAGGAAGATACCGAAGCCGCGCACCGGATGGTGACGTCGCACCTGCGATTGGCTGCAAAAATCGCGATGGGCTACCGGGGTTACGGTTTGCCGCAGGCCGAAGTGATTTCCGAGGCGAATGTGGGGCTAATGCAGGCGGTAAAACGCTTTGACCCGGAAAAAGGCTTTCGTCTGGCGACATACGCGATGTGGTGGATCAGGGCGAGCATTCAGGAATATGTGCTGCGGTCTTGGTCTTTGGTCAAACTTGGTACGACGTCCGGTCAGAAAAAGCTGTTCTTCAATCTGCGCAAAGCCAAGAACAAGATTGGCGCGCTGGAAGAGGGCGATTTGCGGCCGGAAAACGTCAAGCGTATCGCAACTGACCTTGGCGTGACCGAGGCTGAAGTTGTATCCATGAACCGCCGCATGTCGGGTGGCGATGCCTCCTTGAACGCGCAGGTCGGATCGGATGGTGAGGGCACCATGCAATGGCAGGACTGGCTGGAGGACGAGGATGCTGATCAGGCCGGTGATTACGCCGAGCAGGATGAGCTGGCCACACGCCGGGAAATGTTGGCGGACGCCATGGATGTGTTGAACGACCGCGAGAAGGATATCCTGACGCAGCGGCGTTTGTCGGATGAGACGATCACATTGGAAGATCTGTCCACGCAATATGACGTCAGCCGCGAGCGTATTCGCCAGATCGAGGTGCGTGCCTTTGAAAAGCTACAGGCGCGTATGCGCGAACTGGCCGCCGAAAAGGGCATGCTTGCGGACGCGTGATCCTTGTCAGGCTTGACGGAATCGCGACCCTGTCCCCATCATGGGGGCAGGGTTTTTTCATGGGAGGGTGTAATGGCAGGTGGTTGGGCCAAGGACGGCGCGGTCTCCGAACAGATCGAGGCGTCTATTTCGGATGAGTTGGCGCGCATGAAAGCGCGGCGCGCCCCTGTGGGCGAGAGCCGGAGCCATTGCGCGGAATGTGAAGAGGAAATTCCGCACGCAAGGCGCACGGCGTTGCCGGGTGTCAAGCTGTGTATCGACTGTGTGCAGGAACGCGATGCGCGGTTTAAGGCGCGCGGCGGGATCAACCGGCGGGGATCTAAAGACAGTCAGTTGAAGTAGGCGTCTTGCATAGCGTCAATAGGGCGTTAGGCTCTGAGCGAGGAAACGAAAGGTCGGCTATGACAGATGTACCAAAAATTGCCCAGAAAGCGCCCTTTCGCGTGGAGGTTGAGGAAGGCAAATCCTATTTCTATTGTGCCTGCGGCTTATCAGCCAATCAGCCGTTTTGTGATGGATCGCATAAGGAAACCGATATAACCCCGACAAAGTACACTGCAGTACAGAGTAAACCTGTCTTCTTTTGCGGCTGCAAGCACAGCAGCAATGCGCCGCTGTGCGATGGTAGCCATTCGAAGCTTTAACGGAGGACTTAATCCTCCATCGCTTCCAACTCATCAATAAAGCCTGAAATCATCGACAGGCCCTTGTCCCAGAACGCGGGATCGCTGGCGTCCAGACCGAAGGGGGCCAGCAATTCTTTGTGGTGCTTTGAACCACCCGCCTTGAGCATGTCGAAATACTTTTCTTCAAAGCCTTCTTCGCCTTCTGCATAGACCGCGTAGAGGGCGTTCACCAAGCCGTCGCCAAACGCATAGGCGTAGACGTAAAAGGGCGAATGGACGAAGTGGGGGATGTAGGCCCAGAAGGTCTCGTATCCATCCATGAATTCGAACGCATCGCCAAGCGATTCTGCCTGCACGGACATCCAAAGTGCGTTGATGTCGTCAGGGGTCAGTTCCCCATTCCGGCGCGCAGCGTGAAGTTTACATTCAAAATCGTAAAACGCGATCTGGCGGACGACCGTGTTGATCATGTCCTCGACCTTGCCGGCAAGCAGGATACGACGCTCGTCCTTGGTTTTGGCCTTGTCTAGCATGGTGCGGAAAGTCAGCATTTCGCCAAAGACGCTTGCGGTTTCGGCCAGTGTCAGCGGTGTGGACGACAGCATTTCACCTTGGCCCGCGGCCAGAACCTGATGCACACCGTGGCCTAATTCGTGGGCCAGCGTCATCACATCACGCGGTTTGCCCAAGTAATTCAACATTACATAAGGATGTACATCCGTGACCGTGGGGTGGGCGAATGCGCCCGGTGCTTTGCCCGGTTTCACACCCGCATCAATCCAGCCTCTGCTGAAAAACGGGGCGGCCAATTCACCCATGCGCGGATCAAAGGCATTGTAGGCGTCCATCACCATCTTTTCGGCCGTGGGCCAATCCACGATGCGGGGGTCTTCCATGGGCAGGGGCGCGTTGCGGTCCCAGACCTGCATTTTGTCGAGACCAAGCCACTTTTGCTTGAGCTTGTAATACCGGTGGCTAAGCTTCGGGTAGGCGTTCACAACTGCGTTGCGCAGGGCCTCGACCACTTCGGGTTCTACCTGATTGCTCAAGTGGCGGCCAGTTTGCGCGGTTTCCATGCCACGCCAGCGGTCGATGATTTCCTTTTCCTTGGCTTGAGTGTTGTGGATGCGGGCAAAGGTTTTGACGTTCTCGCCAAAGACCTCTGCCAGTTCGCGCGCGGCGGCCTCGCGGTTGGCACGGTCAGGGTCCGTCAGCAGATTCAGCGTGCCTTCGATGCCCATCGTCTCACCGTTTACATCGAATTGCAGCCCGGCGATGGTTTCGTCAAACATCCGCTCCCACGCGTCGCCAACGACACCCAGATCATGCATAAATCGCTCCAACTCGTCCGACAGTTGGTAAGGTTTCATCGCACGGATGCGGTCAAAGACCGGTTTATAGCGGGCCAGATCAGCGTTGCGGTTCAGCAGGTTATCCAGATGATCGTCGGGTAGCTTGTTCAACTCGAGCGTGAAGAATACCAATGGTGTGGTGAAATTCGTGATCTTTTCCTGCATGTCCGACATGAATTTGGCACGGCCCGAATCCGTGGTCTGTTGGTAATACCGCAGCCCCGCAAATGACATGATGCGGCCGGCGATCTGGTTGATCTTTTCATTGCGCAGCACGCAGTCCAACAGACCGTCCGCGTCAAGATCTGCCAGCTTCCCGTCATAGTCACGGGCAAAGCTGGCGCAGGCTTCCTCAAGCCAGTCCAGATCGCGCTTTAGTTCAGGCGCGTCTTCACCGGTGTAAAGGTCGCTGAGGTCCCATTCGGGCAGATTGCCAAGCGGCTCGCCTCCGGCACTGGCGTTGGCATCACGGACGGGAAAGGGCAGTTGAAACATCGGGAACCTCATTTGTTTTTTCATACTTATGGGTGGGCGCCTGCGAGAACAAGCAGGCGTCAGCCATAGATGCGCAGCATTTCGTTCAGATCATCCAAGGTGTTCGCTTCTTGGAGCGGTTTGTCCGCGCGCCAGCGCTTCATGCGCGGAAACCTCAGGGCGACACCTGACTTGTGGCGGCTGGAGGCCTGAATGCCCTCAAAGGCGATCTCGAACACATGATATGGGGTGACTTGGCGTACCGGACCAAAGCGTTGCAGGGTGTTTTTGCGCACCCAAGCGGTGATTTTGCGGAATTCGGCATCGGTGAGGCCGGAATAGGCTTTGGTAAAGGGGACTAGGTCGTTGCCGTTCCACACCGCGAAAGTGAAATCTGTAAACAGGTTGGCACGCCGCCCTGAACCGGCTTGGGCATAGATCATGACGGCGTCGATGGTCAGTGGGTCAAGCTTCCATTTCCACCAGTCGCCTTTCTTGCGGCCCGATAAGTAGGGGCTATCGGCGCGTTTGATCATCAACCCTTCTGTGTGTTCCGCGCGCGCCGTGGCGCGCAGGTCGCCCAAGGTGTCCCATGTATCAAAAGTGTGTTGTGGAGACAGCTTGACCGGTGCTGTGGCCGGTAGACCCGCGCAGGCGCTTTCCAGCAACGCGCGGCGCTCTGAGAAAGGCAGGTTGCGGATGTCGTTGCCTTGCCATTCCAGCAAATCGTAGGCGTGGATGACAACGGGTGCCTCTGCCAGCAGCTTTTTGGGGACCTTTTTGCGCCCGATGCGGGTCTGGAGCGCGTTGAAATTTGCAGGTTTGTCCGCATCTGGATGCCACACCAACAGTTCCCCGTCCAAGACGGTGCCGGGGGGGAAATGATCAATAGCGCGTGCAAGTTCGGGAAACCGGTCGGTCATCAGTTCCTCACCGCGCGACCAGACAAAATGTGCCCCGTCCCGCAGGATTAACTGCCCGCGAATGCCGTCCCATTTCCACTCCGCGCGCCAGTCTTGCGGATCACCAAGCATGGTTGGCCCGTCTTCCAATGGATGGGCCAGATAGAAAGGATAGGGGCGCGAGGCGTCGGTGGAGGCGTCTTCAGCCTCTATCAAGCTGTGCCAAGTGGTGTCGTCTGGGTGCCAGTTGCCCATCAGCCGGTGGGCCAGTTCGGCCTCTGGTTTGCCGGTCGCATTTGACAGCGCGCGGGTCATGAGTTTCTGGCTAACACCGACACGGAACCCACCGGTGATCAGTTTGTTGAACAGGAAGCGTTCGGTGCCACCCAGGGTGGTCCATGCGTCAAGAACGAACGTCTTTTTAACTTCATCCGTTACTTGAGATAAGGCGCGTAAAGCATTGATCCAATATGATAGTGTTTGATCTTTCTGGGATTCGTTGAGGGGCAAGGTGAGGGCGATTGTCTCTGCCAGATCGCCGACGATTGCATAGCTGTCTTCAAACAGCCAAAGCGGTATTCCTGAAACCTCTGCAGCCCATTCCCTTAGCCGCGTTGTGGTGACCGCCCGTTTTGGTCGCCGACCCGAGAAAAGCGCCACGGTCCACAGTTTATCCACAGGATCCGCGTCGCTAAAATACTCTGTTAAAGCAGCGACTTTCGCGGTGGTCTTCGTGCTTTGATCTATGGTTTCAAACAGTCGGGCGAAACGCTTCACGCCGGTTCCTCCGCATCCAGATTCTCGCCCTCGAACTGTGTTGGTACAACCTGAGCGTTCCATCCGCTGTCATTCAGATATCGCGTGAAGATATCCGTGTAACCATGCGTAACATATATATTCTCTGCCTCAGTTTTCCGGATGGCCCATAATAGTCCTTGCCAGTCCGCATGGTCGGATATGACAAAGCCGCGATCACCGGCGCGCCGCCGCCGCACGCCGCGCAGCGCCATCCAGCCCGAAGCAAACCCGGTTTCCTGCGCGCCGAATTTTTTGGCCCATGCGCTGCCCAAAGCAGATGGCGGTGCGATGACAAGCGCGCCGGGGTGGTCCTTGGGGTTCAACGAGGCATCCGCAAGAATCGTGTCTGCAAGTTTGATACCCTGCGCGCGCAAGACTGTGTTGGTGTTTTCGACTGCCGTGTGGGTTAATATCGGCCCGATATTCGGGTCCAACATGCTCATCAGCCGTTGCGCTTTGCCAAGGGCATAGGCGCCCAGAAACGCCGTCTTGCCGGCCGCGGCGCACTGTGCCCACCACGCGTTCAATTCGGCCGCGACGGTGTTTTGGTCCGACCAGCGAAACACTGGCAATCCAAAGGTGCTTTCTGTGATGAAGTGGTGGCAGCGGATAGGTTCGAACGGGGTGGAGAGACCGTCGTTAACGACTTTGTAATCTCCGGATGCCACAAACACCTCACCAGCGACCTCGACGCGGATTTGTGCGGA
The DNA here is from genome assembly GCA_017854675.1 of Paracoccaceae bacterium. Classification (GTDB taxonomy): domain Bacteria; phylum Pseudomonadota; class Alphaproteobacteria; order Rhodobacterales; family Rhodobacteraceae; genus Sulfitobacter. Next base: position 25,164 of record JAFMHE010000010.1, read on the forward strand.
ACCGGGCACGTGGCCTGCTGGATGAAACGAAACCTTTGCCCCGCCAATCTGGCGTGCCTCGCCATAGGCGACCCCTTCGGCTGTGATCTGCCCCAAGCGGTGGCGCATGACAGGCAGGGTGTCATGTGTGGCCAGATATGAGCCCATGCCCCAGCGGGCATGATCGGAATGGGCGTGCGTTATGAGCGCGCGGTCAACCGGGCGCCATGGGTCGATGTAGAAATCTCCGGCAGGGCAGTAGATGCCTTTTTCGGTAAATGTGAGGACAGGGTCTGGGCTCATGCGGAATAAGATAGCGGGCGCATGGTTTTTGGACAGGGCGGATTTCGATAGGGCCACCCCAAGAAGAGGTGCAGGGACTTAACTTGCCACGGAGCCGAGGAACAATTTCTCGATCCCGTCAAACACGGATTTCCGCAGCGGCGTGGTTTCCATCAGAACTTCGTGTTCGCCGCCAGGGACCATTTCAAGGCGCCCCCCTTTCCACCTTTCCATCCGCTCGTGGATGCGTGGGACGCCGACGATACGCTCGTTGGAGCCAAGCCATGTGACGGCAGGCAAGTTCGGCGCGGCGCGTTGGGCCAAATGGTCCGTTTCGGCAAATGCCTCTCTCAGCCAGACATAGCTGGGGCCGCCCAAGGCGAGTTCGAGATGCGCGGCCAGTTGATCTTGCATCATTGCATACATCTCAGGGTCGGTCGTCAGCATGTTGTCCTCGAAGGGGTCGCTCAAGACATAAGGTTGCGTTTTTGTACCGGGCGGCAGCAAGTGCCCTTTGCCCAAGTGCGGCATCACCCGCGACAAAACCCGCGCGAGCGTGCGCAACTGCGGCTTGACGTATATGCCCCACATCGGGCCGGTAAATGCAGCGGCCTGAACCCCCAAACCTTCCATGACAGCGCGCAAGCCTATGCAACCGCCCATGGAATGCGCAACCAAGAAGTAGGGCCGCGGCAGGTTCAGCGCGCGCGCGGCGCGCATCATGGCAGCGACATCTTTTTGATAGTCGGAAAATGCGTCGACATGGCCGACAAGCGGATCGCTCAGAAGGCGGTCTGCCAATCCCTGACCGCGCCAGTCAATTGCAATCATGGCAAGGCCACGTTGCGCAAATTCTCTGGCCGTAACGCCGTATTTTTCAATGTATTCAGTACGGCCCGGAAACAATAGGACTGTGCCCTTTGCCCCGGCCAAGGGCCAGTGCCCAACTCGAACGCGTTTGTTGTCAGACGTCATTGCCCAATGTGCAGCCCCGCCATCGGGGCCGGGATGCACATCGGTAAACAAAGGCGCGTCTGTCAAATCCATCAGGCGAGAACGGCCGCCAGCTTCATCGCCAGACCCATGTCGCCGTCGACCGACAGTTTGCCGGTCATGAATGCGGATGTCGGGTTGGTTTCGCCGTCGAGGATGGATTTGAATGTTTCTGCATCAGCGCTCAAAGTGACGTCTGCCGCTTCATCGGCAGCGCGGGCGCCGTCTGCGTCGATCATCACAGCGCCTTCGCCTTGGATGTCGAATTTAGCCAGCCCGTCAAAGCCCGCGCCACCCATTTTTTCGTTCAGCACCGCAACCGCTTCGTTCACAATATCGCTCATCTTTAGCCCTTTTTGGCAAAATGGCTCCGTCACGTCTGGATTTGCGGCGGCAGCCTGTTACATTCACTTTTGTTATGCGCATCAAACCCGTCAACCTCAAACGTCACCTTACGGCACTTGGAACAGCAGTGTTGCTGTCTGGCATGGCTTTTGCCGAAGAAATCCCGCCTGAATTGTGGGAAGAATTACGTACGGCACCGCAAGCAGAGGCCGCGCGGGTTGCCACACAAGTCGAAACCATCTGGTCGCGGTCTGGCTCTGCGGCGATGGATTTGCTGCTGCGTCGGGGCAAAGAAGCGTTGGAGGCGGGCAATTTCAATCTCGCAATTGAGCATCTCACAGCCCTGACCGACCACGCGCCCGACTTTGCCGAAGGCTATCATGTACGCGCCGAGGCTTACTTTCGCGCTGATTTATATGGTCCCGCACTCGACGATCTGGAAACCACGCTTGCCCTGAACCCGCTACACTTTGACGCGATTTACGGGCTTGGGGTGATGTTCCAGGAGTTCGGCGAGCTGCGTCGCGCAGCAGACCTTTTCCGCCGCGTCTTGACCATCCACCCCAACCATGAAAACGCAAGCGAGGCGCTTAGCCGCCTGAAGCGTGACGGTATTGGGCGCGAACTCTGATCGGGGACCGAAGTGTCAGGACAAGGAAGGGTTGTGGCCGTTTTAGGCCCGACCAATACGGGTAAAACAACCTACGCGATTGAACGGATGCTGGGGCATCGGACGGGGGTCATTGGCCTTCCGCTGCGCCTGCTTGCGCGCGAGGTGTATGACCGGATTGTGAAGTTGCGCGGCCCCTCTGGTGTGGCTTTGGTCACAGGCGAGGAACGCATCGTTCCGCCGCGCACCCAATATTGGGTCTGTACAGTTGAGGCGATGCCCGATGGCATGGGTGCAGATTGCGTCGCAATTGATGAAATCCAGCTTTGCGCTGATCCCGAGCGGGGGCATGTCTTTACCGACCGGCTTTTGCGTATGCGCGGCCTGCACGAGACATTGTTCTTGGGATCTGACACCATGCGGGGCACGATTGCAGCGCTGGTCCCCAAGGTTGAATTCGTCCGACGCGAGCGGATGTCAGAATTGATCTATTCTGGTCAGAAAAAGATAAGCCGGATGCGCCCTCGTAGTGCAATAGTCGGCTTTTCGGTTGAGAATGTATATGCGATTGCAGAGCTGATTAAACGCCAAAAGGGCGGTGCAGCGGTGGTAATGGGCGCACTTTCACCGCGCACACGCAATGCGCAGGTCGATATGTATCAAAACGGCGAGGTTGATTATCTGGTGGCGACGGATGCCATCGGTATGGGCCTTAACCTTGACGTGGACCACGTTGCTTTTTCAGCATTATCCAAATTTGACGGGCGGCGGATGCGGCCGCTTGCGCCCAATGAACTGGCGCAGATCGCAGGCCGTGCGGGGCGCGGGTTCAAAAGCGGGACGTTTGGTGTCACCGGTGATGCGCGACCGCTGGATGATGGCGTGGCGCGGGCGATCATGGATCATTCGTTTACGCCGCAGAACAAGATCAACTGGCGCAATCATGCGCTGCAATACGGGTCCATCGACCGGCTGATCAAAACGCTTGAGGCCCCGCCGGAGGATGAGCGTCTGGTTCGGGCGCGCGAAGCGGATGATCTGCGGGCGCTGAAAACACTGGGGCAGGTGGCCGAGATCGAGGCGCGTGCAACAGATGGGCCGTCGGTAAAATTACTGTGGGACGTGTGCCGCATCCCTGATTTCCGGGGCATCAGTTCAGCCGAACACGCCAGCCTGTTAGAGATTATATTTAACGATTTGCACCAGCGTGGTACCATTCCCGAAGATTGGATGGCGCGCCAGATCAAGCGCATCGACCGCACCGACGGAGACATCGACGCGCTGTCAAAACGGTTGGCGTTTATCCGCACATGGACCTATGTGGCGCAGCGCAAAGGCTGGACAAAAGACGAAAGCCATTGGCGCGGGGCCACGCGTGTCGTAGAAGATCGCCTATCAGATGCTCTGCATGAGCGTTTGACCCAAAGATTTGTAGACCGGCGCACATCCGTGCTTTTGCGCCGGCTAGGACAGAAGGAAGCCATGGTGGCCGAAGTAAACGAGACCGGTGAAGTAACCGTTGAAGGCGAATTTGTAGGCAAGCTGGACGGTTTCCGTTTCCGCGCAGACAAAGGTGCCGGCGGCGCAGAAGAGAAAACGATCAAGTCGGCAGCGCTTCAGGCGCTTGCTCCGCAGTTTCATCTGCGCGCGGATCGGTTTTATAACGCGCCTGATACGGAGATCGACTACACCGAGCAGGGTGGCCTGATGTGGGGCACCTCTGCGGTTGGTAAACTGGTCGCAGGTGCTGACGCATTGAAACCACAGGTCGAGGTTTTTGTGGATGACGTTGCGGGGCCAGAGGTTGCACAAAAGGTGCAGCGCCGGTTGCAGCATTTCATCGACCGCAAAATCGCAGCCTTGTTCGAGCCGTTGCTGGCCGTCGGCAAGGATGAGGCCCTGACTGGATTGGCGCGCGGCTTTGCGTTCCAGATGGTCGAGAATTTCGGCATTCTGCCGCGTGCAGCGGTGGCCGAAGATGTGAAATCGCTGGATCAGGATGCGCGCGGTGCGTTGCGCAAACATGGTATCCGGTTTGGCCAGTTCACCATTTTCATGCCGCTTCTGCTAAAGCCTGCGCCGACACGGTTGAGATTGGTTTTATGGTCGCTTTCCAAAGGCTTGTCAGAGTTTCCTGAAGCACCACCTCCGGGTCTGGTGACGATCCCTGTGGACAAGGGCGCGCCGCAGGGTGCGGATACGATGTCGGGCTACCGCAACGCGGGAATCCGTGCGATCCGCATTGATATGCTGGAACGTCTGGCTGACATGCTGCGCGCCGAGGATTCGCGTGGCGGGTTCGAGGCCAAGGCAGACATGTTGTCAATCACGGGCATGACGCTGGAACAATTCGCCGACCTCATGGGTGGCCTTGGATACAATGCGGAAAAGGCAGAGCGGGCAAAGGTCAAACTTGTGACCGAAGTCGTAGCAGAGCCGGAAGTCGCGGCAGATACACCCGTGATGGACGCGGGCGCCGAGGCTGCCGCTGGTGCTGAACCGCAAGAACAGACGCCCGAAACGCTTGCTGACGTGGTTGACGCCGTTGCTGACGAAGGCACTGCGCCCATTGCGATTGATCCGGTAGCAGTACCTACGGAGGAAGCAGGAGTACCCGAAACTCCCTCCGAAGAGATTCTGCCCGGTACAGCGCCGGATGCGGTGGTGCCTGAAGTGGAAATGGAGGTGTTTTATACCTTCACCTGGGGCCGTGCACCACGTGCCAATCAAGGCGGGAACCCGCGCCGTGGCGGCGCAGAGCGGCCAAAGGGCAAAGGCAAACCACAAGGCAAGGGGCGCAAAGGTGGTCCGCGCGGCGACAAGGCAGACAAGGCGCAGAACTTTAGTGCCCGTCCGCCGCAAAAGGAAAAGCCGATTGATCCCGACAACCCCTTTGCCGCTGCGCTGATGGGGTTTAAGGACGGCAAGTAAGTGTCTGAAGCAGCGGCAAAATTGCGTGTGGATAAGTGGCTGTGGCATGCACGGTTCTTTAAGACACGCTCTGTTGCTGCTGCGCAGGTATCTGCCGGTTCGGTTCGGATCAACGGTCAACTAACCCAGAAACGCGCAAGCACGATCAGCGCAGGTGATGTGCTGACCTTTGCGCAAGGCGATCATATTCGCGTGATCCAGATTGATGCGCTTGGCATTCGACGCGGACCAGCGCCCGAGGCGCAGGCGCTTTATACGGATTTGTCCCCCCCACAGCCGAAATCAAAGGACAAACCGCCCGAGAATCCGGGATTTGATGGAAAAGGTCGCCCGACCAAACGCGATCGCCGTGTGCTTGATCTTTCTAAGGCCCGCCATCTTGAATGATCGGGCCTGCTGAATTAGTCAGGTGTCACGCCTCCCTGACACAGAGATCTCCCATGACCTATATCGTTAACGACAGCTGCATCGCTTGCAAATATACCGACTGTGTCGAAGTTTGCCCCGTAGATTGCTTTTATGAGGGTGAGAACATGTTGGTGATCCACCCGGACGAATGTATCGACTGCGGTGTTTGTGAGCCAGAGTGCCCTGCCGATGCGATACGCCCCGACACAGAGCCGGATATGGACAAATGGGTTGAGTTCAACCGCAAGTATTCCGAATTGTGGCCTGTTATCATTACGAAAAAAGATCCGCTGCCTGACGCAGAAGAGCGCGACGGTGAAGCGGGCAAGCTTGAGAAATACTTTTCCGAAGTGCCCGGCGAAGGCGGTTAAGACCGTTCCATAACGTAGCAAAATTGCACCCACTTTTCGGCGGTGCGATTTTGTGGTATGATTCTGTCAAGCTGTCATGAAGCGAACACAACACTGATCACACACGGTCGCTGCCGCGCGTTCCAAAACCCCTCAATGTTTTGCATTCGGCCACTGCCTTTTTGGGCCGGTCCGGTGATGTGTTGGTCGCTGAGCAGTCTTGAGAATCAACAGCGGGTGCGCCCGCGCCACAGGAGCCACTACATGTCTAAGTCCAAGAAGCTTGATTTCCGCCCCAATGAATTCGTCGTCTACCCTGCGCATGGCGTGGGTCAAATTGTATCCGTCGAAGAGCAGGAAGTTGCCGGCATCACGCTGGAATTGTTCGTGATTGCCTTTGAAAAGGACAAGATGACGCTGCGTGTTCCAACGCACAAAGCAACCGAGATCGGGATGCGCGCGCTGAGCTCTCCTGATGTGATTACCCATGCGATGAAGACGCTCAAGGGCAAGGCCAAAGTCAAGCGCGCGATGTGGTCCCGTCGGGCGCAAGAGTATGAGCAGAAGATCAACTCTGGCGATTTGATTGCGATTGCGGAAGTTGTGCGCGACTTGCACCGTACCGACGATCAGCGCGAGCAGAGCTATTCCGAGCGTCAGCTTTATGAAGCAGCGCTTGAGCGCCTGACACGTGAAGTTGCTGCTGTTGGTGGCGGTGACGAGGTCGCAGCGGCCAAGCAGGTCGGTGATGTGCTGGAAAGCCGTATCGCGGCGTAATCCACTTTCATCCACATGAGACATGCGCCGCATCTTTTTGAGATGCGGCGTTTTTTATGAATTATGCACAAGCGCTACGAGGGTAATCAGCAGGGCGCATTCAACGACCTGTTGTGTTCCACCCAAGACATCCCCGGTTTGGCCGCCTATTTTGGACCGTGCCAGTTTCGACAGGGCGAATGTTACAGCACCCACTAGCATGACCGGAATGATCGCAGCGGCCCCAAAGGATAGAACAGCGGATGCAGCACCAATCCCAAGCGCAGCGTAGACTGTGACGTCAGTCGGCCTGCCAGTTTGCTGAGACAGCCCCGTGCGCCGCGCATTGGGCAGCAGATGCATCATCCAGACCATCGCAGCGCGGGACAAGACAGCGACCGTGAACAGCGTCACCAGGGCCTCAGCCTCGATCAAAAGCACGACCGCTTGCCATCGCACGCCAAATGACACCAACAGGCCAAGCACGCCGTATGTGCCGATCTGGCTGTCTTTCATGATTTCCAAACGCCGTTCAGGGGTCCAACCGCCCCAAAAGCCATCGGCACAATCTGCCAACCCGTCCTCATGCATTGCGCCGGTTGTCAGTAGCGCCGTGAGCAAGGCCAACAATGCTGCAATCTGGGCGGGCAGGCCAAACGCCATTGCGCCCCAAATGGTGAGCATCATCAAGAGCGCGACCCCGACCCCCACCAGTGGATAGGCCCATGCGGCCATCGCTGCTGGCCTTTTGGCGTCAAAAGGCGGGTAGGGCAGCGGCAAGCGGGTCAGCAGCGCAAAGGCCACGCGGATGTCATTCAACTGAAATGCTGCGTTGCTGTCTGAATTGTCGTTTCCGCGCATCATATTGCCCCTCTGGCACTTTAGACTTGGCTCACCTGAGGCTAGACAGGGGGTCAGTGAAAATTGCAAGCGTGAGCATGCCCATGACCCAGTCGAATGCAACCCCGGCCTTTACCACGATGGACGCCTTTCGTGCGCTTTTGATCGACCAGCCGCAGCTTGACGCTGCGGCGCAAACAGAGGCCGCAGATCATAACGGTCAGTTGACCAAACCACCGGGGTCGCTGGGGCGGCTTGAGGATTTGGCCATTTGGTACCGGGGCTGGCGCGGCGGGGCACTGGCGCAGATTGAAACGCCACAGGTTATTGTTTTTGCGGGCAATCACGGGGTCGCGGCGCGGGGTGTTTCGGCTTTTCCTGCCGAAGTGACGGCGCAGATGGTGATGAATTTTGAACATGGTGGTGCCGCGATCAACCAGATTGCTGCGGCCAATGGCGCAACGCTGAAAGTTGTTGCGCTTGATCTGGACCACCCGACGCAGGATTTTAGCGTGGCCCCGGCCATGAGCGAAGATGATTTGGTTGCCGCCTTGCTGGCAGGTTGGAATGCGGTGGATGCGACCGCTGATCTGTTGGTTGTGGGCGAGATGGGCATTGCCAATACGACCTCGGCGGCGGCCTTGGTGGCGGCGTTGATCGGGGGCGATGCGGCTGATTGGACCGGGCGCGGCACAGGCGTTGATGATGCCGGTCTGGCGCTCAAGACCCAAGTCGTGGCAGAGGCAGTCGCGCTGCACAAAGGGCAGGGTGACGGGCTCGAGATGCTGCGCCGTTTGGGGGGGCGCGAGTTGGCCGGTATGGCCGGTGCGATGGTGCGGGCGCGGGCGTTGCGAATCCCTGTGATCCTTGACGGGTTCATCTGTTGCGCGGCGGCCCTGACACTGGCGCAGACCCAAGAAGGCGCGTTGGATCATACTGTTGCGGGCCATTTAAGCGCTGAGGGTGGCCATGCGCGGTTGCTGGATGCTTTGGGCAAAGAGCCGTTGTTGCATTTGGGCTTGCGTCTGGGCGAGGCGTCCGGTGCGGCCTTGGCAATCGGCGTCATGAAGGGGGCGATGGCCTGCCACGCGGGCATGGCCACCTTTGCCCAAGCGGGCGTCAGCGACGGGTGAGATTGACGCGGGGGGTACGCTGTTCAGGCGCGTTTTTTTGCGTCTGCGTCACCGTCTGAATCGCCCCGGTTCAAGAAAGCGGTTTCAAGGTCTTTTTGCAGTTCCTTGGCGCGGGCGACATAAGCCTTGTTGTCAGCGGGTGCCACATCGGGACGCCAAAGGGTGGCCAGTTCGCGCACCGATTGCCGGTCGTGGCTATAGAACATGCGCTGTGCCTCGGCGGCCTCGTATTCAGAAAGCCCCATATTTTCCAAGACATACCGCCCCGCGCGCAAAGATCCGTCGAACATTTCGCGGACGATGTCGTTGGCACCGGCCTGATACTGGCGGTACACATCGGTGCGGTCATGGGCGCGGGTTATGATGTGCAGGTCGGGACGTTCCTTGCGCGCATAGGCGATCAGACCAAGGGCTGCTTTTTGGTCATCCAAGGCCACGACCAGAACGCGGGCATCCTTGAGGCCTGCCTTGCGCAGGATGTCGGCGCGGGTGGGGTCGCCAAGGAAGGCTTTGAACCCGAACCGCCGCATGACTGCAATGGTTTCGGGGTTGTGATCCAGCACGACGGTTTCAAAACCGCTGGCCTGCACCAACCGGTTCACAATCTGGCCAAACCGTCCGACACCGGCGATGATGACAGGCCCTTTGGCATCAATTTCATCGGGTGTGATGGCGGTGCTTTCCTCCATCCGTTTGCTGATGAAATCATATAGGATGAACAGCAATGGCGTGATCAGCATCGAAAGCGCGATGATCAAAAGCAGGGTTTCAGCGACATTATTCGGCATAACGCCCGTCGTGACCGAGAAACTGACCAGTACGAAACCAAATTCGCCTGCCTGCGCAAGACTGAGTGCAAAAAGCCACTGATCGCGGCCTTGCAGTCGAAACATCCGCCCCAATCCGAAAAGGATCACGCCTTTTACGATGATCACCAACAGCGCCATGCCGACAATTATAATGGCATCCGCGAACAGCAGTTCAAAATTGATACCGGCACCGACCGTAATGAAGAACAGGCCCAGCAACAGGCCCTTGAACGGTTCAAGGTCGGTCTCCAACTCGTGACGGAATTCGGAACTGGCCAATACGACGCCCGCAAGAAACGCACCCAGCGCCGGCGACAGGCCAACCAGCATCATCAGAAACGAAATGCCGACAACGATCAACAGGGCCAGTGCGGTGTACATCTCGCGCAGGTGGGCAGAATGGATGAACCGAAACACAGGACGCGTGAAAAACACACCGACGATGATGATGGACGCCACTGCACCTATCGTTACCAGCGTCACGCCCCATGCAGGCAGTTCCTGAATAAACGTGATTGCCGCCTCTGCACCGCCGCTTGAGTGGGTATCAACGGCACTATGGGCTTTGTTAACCTCGTCGGCGCTAAGCGAGATTGATCCATCCGGCATGACCCCGCCGATGGCTGAGATTGCCAGCAGAGGCAGGAACGCAAGGATTGGAATGACCGCGATGTCTTGGGTCAGAAGGACGGAAAAAACCGAACGTCCGCCGCTGGTTTGCATCAGATTTTTCTCTGACAGTGTTTGCAGCACAATCGCAGTGGAGGATAATGCAAGGGTCAGACCAATGGCGAGGGCGACATTCCACGGCTGGTCGTATGCCATGGCAATGCCCATCAGCGCGGCGGTTGAAAGCGTAACCTGTAGGCCACCAAGGCCCAGCAATTTGTGACGCATGTCCCACAGCGCGCGGGGTTCCAGCTCAAGCCCGATGAGAAACAGCATCATCACGACGCCAAACTCCGCAAAGTGCTGCAAGTCTTTGGTTTCCGACCCGACCAGACCAAGGACAGGCCCAATCAGAATGCCTGCCGCCAGATAGCCGAGCACGGAGCCAAGCCCCAAGCGTGCAGCAATCGGGACGGCAATGACCGCCGCGGCAAGATAGATCGAGGCCTGAAACAGGAAGCCTTCCATGTCGGTCCTTTCAATGGCGCGGTGCGTGCGCGGGTTAGGTGGGCAAGGGGCCGTCGGGTTTGAGTTGATCCATAACGATCTGGCTGTGCACACGCGAAACCGCCGGGTGCGGCAATAGGACCTCATGAATCAGCCTGTTCAGGCTGGGCAGATCTTCACAATAGACACGCAAAAGATAATCTGCATCCCCCGTCATGGTCCATACGCTCACAATCTCGGGACGCGTGGCCATAAGGCGTGCAAAACTGGCAGAATGCTCAGGTCTGTGGGTGCCAAGGTGCACTTGGACAAAGCCCTGCACGTTCAGGCCAAGGCGGACGGGGTCCAGCCGCGCCGAATATCCGGTAATATACCCTTCGGCCTCAAGTCGCTGGCGTCGCCGCCCGATCTGGGAGGCGGACAGGTTCAACTGCGCGCTCAGGTCTTGGGCGGTCAGATGGGCGTCCTTTTGCAAAGCTGACAAAAGGCGCAGATCAATAGGGTCAAGCATATGCGG
>JAFMHE010000171.1 GCA_017854675.1 Paracoccaceae bacterium
AAGGGCCGTAGTGACAGATGCTGCGCCATGCATATTTCTACATGAAGGGCGGAAAGCAGACTTTCGCTGCAAGCGCGAACAAAATGGGGAACTTGAAGAAAGCGGACGCTCAGGGCTACGACCCAGCTTTTTACGATGTGCATACCCAGCGAAGATCAGCAACCAGCCCAATGCAACCTGATGCTGCAAGATGAACGAAAGACCGCTTAGGACAAAACACCGGCTTTCAGCTCAAGCTGTGTGGATGGGTTCTTTGGTAAGGGGACTCAGCCGATTGAATTGACTCTTGGGTTGCTGGATGTGTTGATTGGGCGCCGTGAAGCGCCGATAGTAACACAACTCCTTTTGATGCTCGGTGAACGCATACGTCCGCAAATGAGCCCTTTCAGGCCTTGTAGTGGGAAAAACTCTTTGAGTTTCGGCTCATGATGTGATCACCGGCACGGACTGGCCGATATTTACTGTCCGCAGAAGACACACCCAGATCGACGGGATCAACAATCGTGTCCGTATGAGGGTCAAAGAACACAGGTATGGAATACCGCGCGCCGTTAGATCGGTTGATCACGCGGTGCACGGTTGAGGAAAATCTGTTGTTGCTCCATCGAGCCAGCAAATCGCCGATATTGCAAACCAGCGTGCCAGGGATCGGCGGGGCTTCGATCCAGTCTCCGGACTTTGCACGCACTTGAAGCCCGCCACTGTTGTCTTGCAGCAAAACCGTCAATACTCCAAAGTCCGTGTGGGGTGCCACACCGAACCTTTCCTCCGCCTCATCTGCCGCAGTTGAGGCCGGATAATAGACAAGCTGCCCGCGTGCGAGCGGTTTTTCGAAAGCCGCATCAAAAAAGCCCGTAGGCTTATCAAGGCTTACGGCCACCGCGGCCATGACCCGCCGTGCCGCGTAACAAACCGCGTCGTAATAGGGGGTCAGCTCGGCATGCAATCGGGGAAAGTCCGTGGGCCATTGGTTCACCGCGCAAAGGGGTTTGCCCGCAATGACGTCAGGGTCGTCGGGCGCCGTGTCGGTTCCCCAAAAGAAAACCTCTTTGAGGTCGTATGTCTTGGCACCTTGCAGTCGCGACATGCCCTGCGCCATCCAGCCGCGCTGGTGGGTGTCGACTGCAACTTTGCTTTTGTCGGTCTCCGGCAGTTCAAAGAAGTCTTTGGAAACGGCGAAGGCTTGCTCCATAAGGGCAGGATCAATCCCATGGCCGGAAATATAAAAGAACCCGTGATCTGCGGCCGCTGCGTGGATGGCATTGGCAACGCTTTGGATGTCTGTGCCTGAAATCGCGCTAGAGACGTCAATAACGGGGATCGTTTGCGGATCTGTGTGGGCGGCATTGGCAAATTCGGTCGTCATCATAAGGCTCCGTTACAGGAATGATGGTTGGATTGTGCCTGTGCATTTTGCCTCAATGCAAGATAGAATATCAGTAATCGGCAGGCCTGTTCGGGCCATGATAGCATACTTGTAGGGCGGCAGGTTCGTGCATTCCAAGAGGATGTGTTTGTGATGGGATTGGCATCTTGCGGCAATGAAATCTGCAATTTCTTTGGTTGCCAGTTCCACGTTAAGCGTCCCCAGATTTTGTGAAATCACCTGCCGTAGATGCATGTCATGGGGCAATCCAATTACGTCCGTGTGGTGGTCGCCAAAGTGGTTTTCATTCAGGCTGTCGGCGTCAAATGTGACGGTCAGAATGTCGCGTGGGGCGTAACGTTCACATAGTGCTGGCAGTGCTGTTAGGGCTGAACTGATGAACGGCCTATCTGTTCGGGCCTCAAGATGTTTTTGCCAATAAGACAGGAACCCACAAGACGTGACGATGATGTCGCCGCGCGCTTTTGCGACGGCGCCTTCAAACGGTGCAATCGGGATCGCGGCGGGGTTGGCACTAACGATTTGACCAACGGACGCACCAGAAATGCGCAGAATTTCAATTTCATCCACGTAGGTGGCAAGGCACCCGACATCCCCCGCAATCCTCGGGAAATCCGTGTCGAGTTGGAGAACAGTGACGGACGGCATTGCTATTGCCGGATATTGTCCGGCAACCACGTAGCCAGCTCTGGGAAGGCGACAAGCAGCACGATCATGAGAAGCATAAGCCCCACCATGGGCAGCGCCACTTTGGAAATATATCCGATTTCATGGCGCGTCATGCTTTGCAAAACGAACAGGTTGAACCCGATGGGTGGAGTTACCTGCGCCATTTCCACCACCACGACGATGAAGATACCAAACCAGATCGGGTCTATGCCTGCCTGTCGGATCATGGGTTCGACGATGGCCATGGTCAGAACGACAGATGAAATACCGTCCAAAAACATGCCAAGGATAATGTAGAACACAGTCAGTGCCGCGATCAGCGTGATGGGCGATAGGTTCAGCCCGTCGATGTAGGCCGCCAGCGCGCGGGGCAGTCCTGTGAACCCCATGGACAGTGAAAGGAAAGCGGCCCCCATCAGAATCAGCGCGATCATGGCCGACGTGCGGGTTGCTCCCATAAGGCTTTCGAAGAACGTTGATAAAGACAGGGACCGTTGGAACATGGCCAACGTCAGGGCGCCCAAAACACCGACTGCGGCGGCCTCAGTCGCCGTAGCCCAGCCAAAATACATTGATCCGATGACGGCAAAGACAAGGCACAACACAGGGATCAAAAACCGGCTTTCGGCGAGCATTGTTCCGAAACTGATCGAGGGTTCGGGTGGTGGGCGTTGGTCGGGTCGAATGTAGTGCCACGCGACGATGTAGGACATAAACAGCGCTGCCAGCACGAGGCCGGGAATGATCCCAGCCATGAACAGTTTGATGATGCTTTCGTTGATCGATACGCCATACACAATCAGCGTCAGCGATGGCGGGATCATCAGGCCCAGTGTTGCAGCCCCAGCCAGCGTGCCAACGATCATGTATTCGGGATAGCCGCGTTTGCGCAGTTCGGGAATCGACATTTTACCAACGGTGGTCAGCGTTGCGGCGGATGATCCGGACACGGCCGCAAAGATCGTGCAGCCCGCGATGTTGGTGTGTAGCAGCCCGCCGGGCAGCCACCGCATCCACGGGGCCAAGCCGCGAAACATGTCTTGGGACAATCGTGTTCGATAGAGGATTTCACCCATCCAGATGAACAAGGGCAGCGCCGTTAGCGTCCATGACGACGAACTAGTCCAGATGGTCGTAATCATCGCGTCGCCTGCGGGGCGGGTGGTGAACAATTCCATCCCGACAAAGGCCACGCCCATTAACGCGAGCCCGATCCAGATGGAGGACCCCAGCAGCGTGAAGAGAACCAATAGAAAGACGATTGTTGCATAAGCTTCGGTCATTCCACGGACTCCGACACAATAGGGTTCACGCCCGTCACGAGCATCCGGTACAGCGTGTCCCAGAGCGCAATGGCCAACAGGATCGTCCCAATCGACATTGCTAGTTGGGGTATCCAGACAGGGGTGTAAACCAGCGTACTACTGCCGCTCGCTACTCCTGCGAAATCGAGTTTGAACAAGGACACAAGCCATTCGGGGACTTGGTCTTGGCCTTGCGTGCGGTCGTTCAACATCTCCGAAATGAAGGTCGCCTTGACGGCGTAGCGCGCGAAATAGGTGGCAATGACAGCGGCGCCAAAAACGGCAAACACGTCCAGCCAGCGTTTTAGGAAAGCGGTGGAATTCAAGAGGATCGATACACGGATATGGGCACCACGCGTCAGCGCATGACTAAGCGCAAAGAACGACGTCGCAGCCATTGCGTAGCCTGCAAATTCGGTGGTTCCGGGGACTGCAACGCTGGTCCAACGCGCCACCATTCCCACCACAATCAGCGATAGGATCATCACCATAAAGAACCCTGCAATGACGCCGCTGGCGACGTAGACGCCATCCAGAACACTCCAAAGCGGGCGTAGCGGCCGTTCAATCCGTGGCCCCGCAATCAGGCAAATGACGCCGATCAAGCTGGGCAAAACAAAGAGCCAGACCCAAAGGGGCAGGCCCATGAAGGGCGACCAGTCACGCATGCTAGGTTCTCAATTTCATAGAGGAAAACGGGCCAGTCAACAGATGTGCAGGCTGGCCCAGATCGGTTTAGTTGTTGTAGGCGTCTAAGATCGCCTGACCGTCCGTACCAGCTGTTTCCAACCAATCGGCTGTCATCTGCGCACCGATGGCTTCGAGCTCTGCCAAGAATTCAGGCCCCGCATCCTGAACAGTCATGCCGTTGCCTTCAAGCTCTGCAAAATAAAAGTCCGCAAGCTCGGCTGATTTGGCAGCACACGAAGCGGATGTCTCATCAGCGGCCTGCTGCATGCCTGCTTGCGTTTCAGCATCAAGGCCGTCCCAAACTTGCGTGTTCACCATCACGTAGTTGCGCGGCAGCCATGCATTGACCTTGTAGTAGTGGCTGAGGTGTTCCCAAACCTGACGGTCATAGCCAGTTGAACCCGACGAGATGAACGCAGACGCAACACCCGTGGCGAGCGCTTGGCTCAATTCCGCGGCTTCGATCTGAACAGGGATCATGCCGAGTTCTTCGGCGAAGGTCGCTGTAGCAGAGTTATAGGACCGGAACTTGATGCCTTGCGTGTCAGCAGACGAATTCACTTCTTGATCGAAGTAGAACCCCTGACCGGGCCATGGGCATGTGTACAAAGCGACCAAGTTCAAATCGGCCAGCTGGGCGTTTACGGTTTCTCGCGCAGCCTGCCACAGACGTTCGTTGTCGTCGTAGCTGGTGGCGATGAACGGCAGGTTGTCCCACCCCAGCAGCGGCGCTTCGTTCGCGTGTGCGGACATGAAACGTTCACCAATTGGCACCTGACCGGTTTGGATTGCGCGTTTGATGTCGCCACCGCCGAACAAGGACCCGCCCGGGTGAACGGTGATGTCAATCGCTCCGCCGGTGTAATCGCGCACGAGGTCCGCAAAAATCACGCCATGTTCGGAATGAAAGTTCGTCGCCGCATAGGCCATAGGCATGTCCCACGATTGGGCGTGGCCATCTGCAATCGCAGACGTCGCCATCAATGCGCCGAACGCAGTTGCGGTTACTGTTTTTAGAAGTGTCATTGGTGTCCTCCCAGACGGTCGCACGCTAGTGCGTTACATGTTTCATCGGATCGAAGGCCCCCAAATCTATGTTTGGTTTTTTCCCACCTATAAGATCTGCAATGATCCGACCCGTTTTGGGCCCACCTGTCAAGCCAACGTGTTGATGTCCAAAGGCGCTATAGCTTTTGCCTTGCGCATCATTGGCACCGATCAATGGCAAGCTGTCTGCAGGGGCGGGCCGGTGGCCCATCCATTCCACAACCCTGTCATAGGTCATATCCGGCAGGATGGCGGCAACTTGACGGTGCAGCATATCAAACGGCGCGCCGCTGGCTTTGGCGTTTAACCCGCCAAATTCGATCACTCCGGCGGCGCGCAAACGGCCCTCCATCGGGGTCAGCACAAACTTGCCGCTCGCCACCATCATCGGGGCTTTGGGCATGACGCTTGGGTTTATGAATTCCAGATGATAGCCGCGCTCGCTTTCGAACGGAACTTTCACGCCCAGTTTATGGGCGATCTCTTTTGACCATGGGCCCATGGCAAACACAATGTGATCCGCAGTCATGGGCCCGTCAGATGTTTGTAACCCCGTAATCACGCCAGCCTCAACATCCACATCGCGCACCAGACTGATCTGCAACGTGCCGCCCTCATCGACGAAATGGTCTGCCAAAGCTTTGACATATTCGCCGGGATCAGAAATGCGCCCGTGGTTCTTACATGCCACGACGGTGTCAAAGGATGCGCCGAATGTGGGGTCTCGCGTGGCATAGTCTGCGCCACTCAGGACTTCAAATTCGCACCCCGCTGCGTGGCGTTTTTCCCAGCCATAGGCATCTGCGTCAAACGCGGCACGGGTTGCGTAGCCGAAACAATAATCGTCGGGATGAATAAAACGCGCGGCGGGCGTTCCGGCTGCCAACTGTCGGTGCTGATCCAACGTGTCATGCATCAAAGACGCCATCGCAGCGCCGTAAACATCCACATGTTTATCTGTCGCATGCGACAGATACTTCGCGAGGAATGGCAGCAATTTGGGCAGGTAACTCCATCGCAAGAATAACGGAGCATCTAGATCGAGCAACATCTTCGGTGCTTTGCTCAACAACCCTGGGACTGTCACCGGAACAACCGCGCCCGCCGCCAGCACGCCCGCGTTTCCGTGGCTCGTGCCCGAGGCCGGACCAGCCCGATCAACGATTGTCACGTCATGCCCGCCGCGTTGCAGCCACATAGCGCATGACACCCCGACGATCCCTGCGCCCACCACGATGACTCTCATGTCAAACTCCTCTACTTGCTAAAAATCTTCCCAAAGTGCAGCGACAAAGGAAAGACTGAGCACCTACATCGGTTGACACTTGCCGCCAGCATATGCGTCCTTGGCCTCAAAACAAGGTAGGTATGCAAACATGTTCAGACTACTGATCTCGGCGCTTGTGACCGTCTCGCGCCATGGTCGTGCTGGGCTGCTCTTGGGGTTGATCGCGGGTTTCATGTTGCCTGGTGTAGCGAATGTCCTGAAACCATTTCTTCCCTATTTGGTAATGGCCCTGTTATTTCTGGTCGCCCTACGGATCGGCCCCGAGCGCGCCCGCCACGGGATGTCTAACCTGCGCACAACGCTGGCACTGGTTCTGACCTTGCAACTTGCCTTTCCGCTAGTGGTCATGGGCTTTGCCTTGGCGTTTGGTGTCGGTGCATCGCCTTACGTTCTCGCCGCCGTGCTGGTCCTCACCGCGCCGTCAGTGAGCGGCAGCCCGAATTTTGCAATTATTCTGGGCGCTGATCCCGAACCGGCGTTTCGGTTGTTGATTGTGGGCACCGCCGTTTTGCCCGTAACGATGTTACCGATATTATGGTTGTTGCCGCAGTTTAACGACGTCACAACCATTCTGTTCCCCGCACTTCGTGCTTTGATTGCGATCGTATTCGCAATGGGGCTAGGATTTTTGGTGCGCGCGACGCTGATGCCCAACCCCACTGCCGATCAAACACATGCGATGGATGGTGCTATGACGACCGCACTTGCTGTTATCGTCATCGGCCTCATGGCGGCGCTACGGCCAGCAATGGCACAGTCCATCGGCACAGTTGCGGGCTGGCTGGCCCTCGCATTCGCCGTAAACATAGGCATGCAGGCACTGAGTTACGTGTTGTTTCGACGTGCAGTTCCGCGCACAGATCTTGCACCCGTGTCCATCGTGGCAGGCAATCGCAACTTTGCTATCTTCCTCGTCGCACTCTCACCTGCGACCGCTGAACCGCTAATGATTTTCTTAGGGTGCTATCAAGTGCCCATGTATCTCACGCCGTTTGTTATGGACCGGCTCTATCGGGTTGGATGACCATCGGTAAACAATGTTCTCATAGGCCTATGGAAAAGCGCGACAAACGTTCGCCAGTCTCCTTGGCGACGCCTGTAAGCAGCTGCTGACAGGATCAGTGAATTCCAGAATCCGACTTTGACTACAGCGCTATTGAAACGTCGCTCCGTGCCAAAATCGGACCTTGGCCTTCAAGTGTCCACTTTTCGAACTGCTGGGCTTTTGCGCGTTCGGTGCATACAACAAGTAT
>JAFMHE010000172.1 GCA_017854675.1 Paracoccaceae bacterium
AAGGCTGTTGCGGGGGGCGGTGGCAAGGGGATGCGCCTGGTTGAGGAGGCGGGCGCGTTTCAGGCGGCACTGGAGTCGGCGCGGTCGGAGGCGAAATCTGCGTTCGGCAATTCTGATGTCCTGGTGGAGAAGTTCGTCTCGCAGCCGCGCCATATCGAGGTGCAGGTGTTTGGGGATGGCACACAGGCGGTACATCTGTTCGAACGTGATTGTTCGTTGCAGCGGCGCCATCAGAAGGTGATCGAAGAAGCACCCGCGCCCGGCATGACGATTGAGATGCGCCGCGCGATGGGCGATGCGGCGGTGAAGGCGGCGGAGGCCATCGGGTATTCGGGCGCGGGCACAGTTGAATTTATTGTCGACGGGTCGGACGGGTTGAAGGCTGACGGGTTCTTTTTCATGGAGATGAACACGCGGTTGCAGGTGGAGCATCCGGTGACGGAAGCCATCACGAGCGTTGATCTGGTTGAGTGGCAGTTGCGGGTGGCGGCGGGCGAGGCTTTGCCATGCGCTCAGCAAGAATTGACGATTGAGGGGCATGCATTTGAGGCGCGGCTATACGCAGAGGATGTGCCAGCGGGGTTTTTGCCCAGCACGGGGACGTTGACGCATTTGGCGTTCACCGATCAGACGCGGGCGGATTCGGGCGTGCGCGCCGGTGATACGATCTCACCTTTCTATGATCCGATGATTGCCAAGGTGATTGTGCATGGGGCCACACGGGATGTGGCGCTGGCCAAGTTGCGGGCCGCACTTTCGGGCTGTCAGGTGGCGGGCACTGTGACGAACCTTGCGTTTCTTGGCGCATTGGCGGGCCATGCTGGGTTCGGGCGCGGCGAAGTCGATACCGGGCTGATTGCGCGCGATATTGATGCGCTGACGGCTGTGCCTGCGGTTGAGGCGCGGCATTGGGCGCATGCGGGGATGGCAGCGCTGGGGGTTTTGGAGGCCGGGGTCGAGACGGGATTCACGCTTTGGGCGCCCTTGCGGCGGCAGGTTGTTGTAAGTGCAGGCGATGAAGAGCGCGTATTGAAGGTCGAGATATCCGGGCCGGATCATCAGAGGTGGTTTGTTGGCGAGGATGTCGTGGCGGCAAGACGCGTTGCGGGGCGGTGGTCTGTTGGTGGTGTTCTGGCGGCGGATGTCGCGGTGGCGGGTCCGGTCGTGACCGTGTTCGAGGGTTATGGAATACGGTTCGAGGTCGTCGATCCGCTGGACCGTGCGACGGGCGCGCAGGGTGACGGAAATCTGATTGAGGCGCCGATGCCCGGATTGGTGCGTGTTGTGGATGCCCGTGTGGGGCAGGTTGTGGCCAAGGGGGACCGCTTGGCCGTTTTGGAGGCGATGAAGATGGAGCATGCGTTGTTAGCTGCGCGCGATGGTATTGTGGCAGAGGTTTTGGCGGCTGAGGGAGATCAGGTCGAGGCGGGGGCGGCGTTGGTCCGGCTGGAAGCGGACGTGGAGGACGCGGCATGATTACATTGCATCACTGCCCGCAAACGCGGTCCATGCGGACGCTTTGGCTGCTGAATGAGCTGGATGTGGAATTTCAGGTGCGGGTCTATGCGTTTGACCGGTCCCTGCGCGATCCGGCTTATTTGAGCCTGTCGCCTGCGGGGCGGGTGCCTGCGCTGGAGATCGACGGCGAGCGCATGTTCGAGACGGGTGCGATCACCGAGTATTTATGTGAGCGGTTCAGTCCGGACCGGATGGGGCGGTCGGTCGGGTCACCCGACCGGATGGCGTGGCTGGTTTGGGTGCATTTTGCCGAGACGATCAGCCAGCATACCGCGGCACTGACCCAGCAGCATGTGGCGCTGCGCGAGGATCATATGCGGTCGCCCATCGTGATGAAGCTGGAGGCGGCAAGGGTGGCCAAATGCTATGACGCGCTGGAGGCAAGATTGAGCACGCCGGTGGAGAACCGCGACTATTTGCTGACGTCGGGCTTTTCGGCGACGGATATTTCGGTGGGGCAGGCGGTTTATATGTCACGGTATTTCGTGACGCTTGAGCATCATCCGGCGGTTGTGGAGTGGTATGAGCGGATTTCCGAGCGCGAGGGCTTTCGCCGGGCGTTGCCGCAGGGGGACGGGATATATGACCGCGATTTTTATGCCCCGTGGCCGGTGGTTTAGGGTTAGCGTGGGGCATCGGCAGTTTTGAAGGGGTGACATGAAGGCGTGTGTGGCGATGCGGCACAGCTTTTTCAGGGCACCAAAAAGGGAGAGCGCGGAATGAGTTTGGGACCAGTTGAGATTTTCGAGGTCGGACCGAGGGACGGTTTGCAAAATGAGACGCGCGAGATACCGCTGGCGGAGAAGATTGCGCTGGTGGACAAGCTGTCACAGGCGGGGTTTGCGCGGATTGAATGCGCAAGTTTCGTGTCGCCCAAATGGGTGCCGCAGATGGCGGGGTCGGATCAGGTCTTGGCCGGGATTACGCGGCGCGATGGCGTGCGCTATGCGGCGTTGACGCCGAACCTGCAGGGGTATCAGGCTGCTGTGGCGGCAGGGGCAGACGAGATTGCGGTCTTTGCCTCGGCCTCCGAAGGGTTCAGCCAGAAAAACATCAATGCCAGCATTGAAGAGGCTTTCGCGCGGTTTGCACCGATTTTGGAAGAGGCGCGGCACATAGATTTGCCGGTGCGGGGCTATGTGTCTTGTGTGGTGGAATGTCCCTATGACGGTCCGGTGGCACCGGCGCAGGTCGCGGCCGTGGCGGACAAATTGTTTGCAATGGGCTGCTATGAAATCTCGCTTGGGGATACGATCGGGGCGGGCAGGCCAGACAGCATTGCGCGGATGCTGTTGGCGGTGCGCAATGTGGTTCCGGTGGGCCGTCTTGCGGGCCATTATCACGACACCCACGGTCGGGCGATGGCGAATGTGGATGCGTCATTGGCGCTGGGTGTACGGGTGTTTGATGCGGCTGTTGGGGGCTTGGGCGGATGTCCGTTTGCGCCCGGTGCCGCGGGCAATGTCGCGACCGAGGCGTTGAATGCGCATCTGACGCATCTGACTTACAAAACCGGGCTGGATCAGGCGGTGTTGGAAGAGGCCGCGGATATGGCGCGGACCATGCGAGGATAGGCCATGTTTGAGACGATTTTGGTCGAGACCGATGCGCGCGGGGTTGCGACGCTGACGCTGAACCGCGTGGACAAGCATAATGCGATGTCGGCGCAGATGCTGGCGGAACTGACGCAGGCAGCTGCTGATCTGGGTGCGGATGACGCGGTTCGGGTTGTGGTGCTGACGGGTGCGGGCAAATCGTTTTGCGCGGGCGGTGATCTGGAATGGATGCGCGCGCAGCGGGACATGGATGCGGCGACGCGGTCGGTGGAGGCGGGCAAGCTGGCCGCGATGCTGGGCGCGCTGAACGCATTGCCCAAGCCGCTGATCGGACGTGTGCAGGGCAATGCCTTTGGCGGCGGCGTCGGGATGGCATGTGTGTGTGATGTGACCATCGGGGTGGACACAGCCAAAATGGCACTGACCGAGACGCGGCTGGGGATTATCCCTGCCACCATCGGGCCTTATGTTCTGGCACGGATGGGCGAAGGGCGCGCGCGACGCGTGTTTATGTCGGGCCGGGTGTTTGACGCCGTTGAAGCGGTTGATCTGGGGATACTGGCGCGGGCTGTGCCGGTCGATGATCTGGACGCCGCTGTGGAGCGCGAGGTCGTGCCATACCTGAGTTGCGCGCCGGGTGCGGTGGCGGCGGCCAAGCAGTTGGCGCGTGATCTGGGGCCACGGATTGACGATGAGGTTGTCGCCCATACAATCAAGGCGTTGTCGGCGCGCTGGGAGACGGAAGAGGCCGCCGAGGGGATTGGAGCGTTTTTTGACAAGCGCAAGGCGCGGTGGATGGTTTGATTTACCGTCCTGTTCGCGCGGGGGGATGCGCCCGGTCCCATGCAAGGCGTTTTAAGGAGATATGATGCGGACGATTGGTGTTTTGGTTTTCCCCGGTTTTGAACTGCTGGATGTGTTCGGGCCGTTGGAGATGTTCGGCATTCTGGAAGACGAGTTCAAAATTGACCTTGTCGCGCAAAACGCCGGACCCGTCAAAAGCAGCCATTATTCTTCAGTGCATCCCGATGCGATGATCGGGGATGGCACCCGATATGATATCTTGTTCGTGCCCGGGGGGCGTGGGGTCCGTCAATTGGTCGACAATGCCGTGGTCTTGGATTGGATTCGCGACACATCGCAGGCTGCGGAATATACGCTGAGCGTCTGCAGCGGCAGTGCACTGCTGGCCAAGGCGGGCTTGCTTGAGAACAGACGTGCGACCACAAATAAAGCGTCCTTTGAATGGATCGCGTCGCAGGGTCCAAATGTCGTTTGGGTTCGGCAGGCGCGTTGGGTCGAGGATGGCCCTTTTATTACGTCGTCCGGGGTGTCGGCAGGCATGGATATGGCGCTTGCGGCGATTTCGATCATGCATGGCACAGAACGTGCCGAAAAAGTCGCAGAGATTTGCGAATATAGCTGGCATCGTGACAGCGCATGGGACCCTTTTGCCAAAATACACGGGCTGGTTTAAGCCGAACGTCCGGCTGCGGCCTCGCACCGACGCAAGGGGGTAAAACGGTTTTTGGCTCAAGGTGGCGCGGCGGTGATAAAGAGGTGCCCGCCGTCTTGGCGGATGTCAGTCCGCGACCTTTTGCGTGCCCACATCCCGTTGACCCTGCGCACGCATGGGGGTAGACCCAAACAGAAGTCTGTTGACGGTTGCTTGGCGTTGCCCCCAAGCGCCTAACCAAAAGGAGCCTCCCTTGGACGAAATGCTGCGGGAATACCTTCCGATCCTCGTTTTTCTGGCTGTCGCCATCGGATTCGGGGCCATTTTGCTGATCGCCGCTGCGGTGATTGCGGTACGCAATCCTGACCCGGAAAAAGTGTCAGCCTATGAGTGCGGGTTTAACGCATTCGATGATGCGCGCATGAAATTCGACGTGCGGTTCTTTCTGGTCGCAATTCTATTCATTATTTTCGACCTAGAGATCGCGTTCCTGTTCCCATGGGCTGTCGCGTTCAAGGACCTGTCGATGACGGGGTTCTGGTCGATGATGGTGTTCCTTGGCGTTTTGACCGCCGGTTTCGCCTATGAGTGGAAGAAAGGGGCCTTGGAATGGCAGTAACCGACGCAGGATTGGCTGGTGGATATTCCGCAGGTGCCGACAAGGATGCAGGCGCGCGCGCGATCAATGACGCGCTGCAGGACAAGGGGTTTCTGGTCACGTCCTCGGCGGATGTGATCAACTGGGCCCGCACCGGATCGTTGCACTGGATGACCTTCGGGTTGGCGTGTTGTGCGGTCGAGATGATGCACACCTCTATGCCGCGCTATGATCTGGAGCGGTTCGGGACAGCGCCACGTGCGTCGCCGCGCCAGTCCGATCTGATGATTGTGGCCGGCACGCTGACCAACAAAATGGCACCGGCGCTGCGCAAGGTTTACGACCAGATGCCGGAACCGCGCTATGTGATTTCGATGGGGTCCTGTGCGAATGGCGGCGGGTACTACCACTATAGCTACAGTGTTGTGCGCGGTTGTGACCGGATTGTTCCGGTTGATATTTACGTACCCGGCTGCCCGCCCACGGCAGAGGCGTTGCTGTATGGCATCCTGCAATTGCAGCGGAAAATGCGGCGCACGGGTACGATTGTACGCTGATGCGTGCGTCTGAGAGGACATAAGATGAGCGATCAACTGCAAGAACTTGGTGCCTATATCGAGGCAAAGCGCCCCGATTGCGTGCTGGATTGGGACGTGACGCGCGGTGAGCTGAACATGAATGTGACGCTGGCCAATATCGCGGGGCTGGTGGACTTTCTCAAAGGTGATCCAACCTGCCGGTTCTCGTCGCTGGTGGATATTACGGCGGTCGATTACACGGGTCGTGCGAAACGGTTTGACGTCGTCTATCACTTGCTGAGCATGTACCAGAACCACCGCATCCGGCTGCGCGTTGCGGTGCGCGAAAAGGATATGGTGCCGTCGCTGGTTGAGGTGCACCCCAGCGCCAACTGGTTCGAGCGCGAAGTGTTCGATATGTTCGGCATTCTGTTTTCGGGGCACCCGGACCTGCGCCGCATCCTGACGGACTACGGCTTTCGCGGCTATCCGCTGCGCAAGGATTTCCCGACCACGGGCTATACCGAAGTGCGTTATGACGAGGCGCAAAAGCGCGTGGTTTATGAGCCGGTCAAGTTGGTTCAGGAATACCGGCAGTTTGATTTCATGTCGCCGTGGGAGGGTGCGGAATATATTCTGCCCGGCGATGACAAGGCTGATGACAAAGCAGGGGCGAAATAATGGGCGGCTTTTGGTGGCTGTTGATGTCTGCGCTGACGGCCATACCCATGCTGAAACTGTTGCCGCACTTTGGCATCAACAAATATTGGGCGGCCATCTGTTTGGTTCCCTTGGGTCCTGTCGCGCTGCTGTGGTGGATGGGCCTGAAACTGCAAGAATTGGAGAAGCTATGATTGCCTATCTGGATGAGTTGTTTGCAAAGCTGTTTGGCGGCGAGCGTGCCGAAGAGCATCTGCCGATCCCCGTGCGCGTCGATGACGACGAGAGCGCGCGTGACAAGCAGTTGAAGGGTCGGAGATGATCCCGTTGTTGACTGAGATTTTGGGACTGGCTGCGGCGGGTGTTGTGCTTGTCGGGGCGATGCCATTTTTTAAAAATGCGGGCGTCACTAGAGCTTCAAAAGCTCTTGTTGGACAGTAAATTGAGCTTGAAAACCAATTGTTTGCCGATGTTTGTGGTGAATAGTCTGGGGGAAAACGAATGATGGACGGCGATATTCGCGTGAACACCTATGACGATGGCTCGACTGATGCTGTCACGGGTGAACAGAAAATCCGCAATTTCAACATCAACTTCGGCCCGCAGCACCCTGCGGCGCACGGGGTTTTGCGGCTTGTGCTTGAGCTGGACGGCGAGATCGTGGAACGCTGCGATCCGCACATCGGCCTGCTGCACCGTGGCACCGAAAAGCTGATGGAAAGCCGGACGTACCTGCAGAACCTGCCATACTTTGACCGTCTCGACTATGTCGCACCGATGAATCAGGAACACGCTTGGTGTCTGGCGATCGAAAAGCTGACGAACACGCCGGTGCCGCGTCGGGCATCCTTGATCCGCGTGTTGTATTGCGAGATCGGGCGGGTACTGAACCACCTGTTAAACGTGACGACGCAAGCGCTGGACGTGGGCGCGCTGACGCCGCCGTTGTGGGGCTTTGAAGAGCGCGAACAATTGATGGTGTTTTACGAACGGGCTTGCGGTGCGCGTCTGCACGCGGCGTATTTCCGGCCCGGCGGTGTGCATCAGGACCTGCCTGACGCGTTGCTGGATGATATCGAGGCGTGGTCCAAGCAGTTTATGACCGGCTTTATGCCTGATATTGACGGTTTGTTGACAGAAAACCGGATATTCAAACAGCGTAACGTCGATATCGGCGTTGTAACCGAAGAAGACATCCTGAATTTTGGTTTCTCTGGTGTGATGGTGCGCGGCTCTGGCCTTGCGTGGGATTTGCGCCGGTCGCAACCTTATGAGTTGTATGACGAGTTCGAGTTTC
>JAFMHE010000173.1 GCA_017854675.1 Paracoccaceae bacterium
CTCATTCGACGAGTGACTAGCGTGAAACCAGACGTTCGCGCTTTGGGAGTGGAAAGGATCTGGGGTTCAAGCGGCTTTGGGATGCTGATTTGATAGTCTTCCATCCAGAACGGCCGCTCTAACCGGAGCGACCCTGCGGGCGCCCCTTGGTGACCACCGCATCCGCTGCTTCTTTCCCATTCGGACATTGGCGATTTCGTTGACTAGGCCTTCGGCCCGCGATGTCGAGACAGATTTTCCCTGCCTCCGCCGGTGCCCGTAGTTGACGAGAGCGGACAGGTTATGGGTCAAGTAGGTCTGGAGGTCCATAGTTCGGGCCGCTGTCGACAGTGCCGGTTCCCTTGTGTCACCTGCAGCGCAATCGCGCGCCTGCATGGCAAACCGGAACAGGATTCCGAGTGCTTCCAGCGCGCGGTGAGTCTGGCCATGCCAGATGCGCCATCGTAGCCGTTCCACGAGGGCCTCGACATCGGAGGTCTCGCTGTTTTCAAGCTGCGACAGCAGAGATTGCAACGTTGTCTCCACGTGCCTGACGCGGGCGGAAATGTGCCACCAATCGAGGATGTGTTCCGTCAAACCGTCCAATCACACTGTTCACAATCACCTCTGACTGGCCCGCCAGGGCACAAAGGGTTTCTGCATAGGCGGCATAGAAATAGGCAAAGGCAGTGACGCCTCTGGCCTTGGAGCGCGCGGCAAGCGCCTGGGCCTGTTCCGGCGACAGAATGTCCTCCAGGCTGATCGACTTTCCGGTTGTCGTCCACGAGGCAGGCGGCAGCCCTTTTGCCTTTCGGCCAATGTTGAGATCCTCGGGTGCCGGCAGCAGGTTTTTTTGCCAAAAGTCCTGCTTGGCATCTTGATGCTCTGCTGATTGCCGCAAATTCCGCAGGATATAGGTTTCATATGACGGCGGCGCTGCACCCAAAGGCATGTTCAAGATCAGCTTGAGCATTTCTTCGATCAAAAGAATCGCACTATGTCCATCGAGGATCGCATGTGGCCCCCGAACCATCAAAACATCCCCTGCCTTGCCACCCTTGAAAAGGACGGTCTCGAAAAGCGGGTCTGACAGGGCCGTCATCTGTTCAATGGATCGCCGCAGGACCTGTGCGTTCTGGTCTTCTTCACAGAGATGGCTGATGTCCTCGATCTGCAAACCAGTTGGGTGGTCTTCTAATATCTCGGCCTGCCATGTGCCGTCTTGATCTACAAACCGCAACCGAAGGGACTCATGTCTGGCAACCAGCTTGTTGAACCCCCGTCTGACACTGCGCTCGGACAAAGCTGGACGGATCCGAAAACCCCATCGAATGATGTTCTTTTCATGGTAGTCGTGTGTTGCGTCCGGATCAGTGGCAACAGCTAACATTACTTTATGGTAGTTATTTACCGGAAAACGACGCCCGTTGTATGTCTTAGCCGGCACTGCCAGATGCTCTCCTGTGTGGGTTTTAGGAATGAAGTTGGCGGGAGGGCTGCCGCGGTGAGCAGCCCCGCAAGTGTGCGTCACAGCATTGTTCAATCCGCCTACAGATATCTTGCGCTATGAAAGCTAGATCATCTTGGTTAAAGGCTTCATCATTCGCTATCAACGCCACTGCGGGTGTGGATCTAGCTTGGTCAAGCAAGAGTGTCAGTTCGAAATTTGTCTCTACGTCTCTTGGCAAGGGGATACGTTCCAATGAAACAAAACCAATTGAAGCCTTTCTATTCAACACGTCATAGAACAGGTTCTTGAACGGTGATGCATTTAACCGACCCGATGGTACTTCGATATGGACTAGAAACCGGCTTGCTGAAATTTGGGCATCCTCCAGGCACTGATCTATCTTGCTGCCTGCGTCGAAAGCACTTGTTGGCAAATGTGCGGCCCCTTCGGAGATCTGCTGGGCTACCCAACTGGCACGTTCAGCTAGATTGTCAGGATCACAGTCATATTTAACCATAAATGACTGAAGGTCGGCACCGATAAAATCGGCCAATTCAGTGTGATGCCGACTAACAGGTGATTTTACCAAGACTTGCTTGGCACCCCCCATTTTGCAGATGGTCTCGGAAAACGCAGCGTGCAAATAACAGTAAATCGACACACCGGTCTTCTGTGCCAACTGGCTTAACTTTTCCAATAGCGCAGCGGGGAAGATGTCATCCAGACGGCAGGTTGTTCCGACAGTTCGATAGGACTGTGGGGAAAGTCCTTTCAATGTCCGTCCGATGCTTAGATCATTTGGTAATGGCAATAAACGGCTTTGCCAGAACTGCTCTTTTTCCCGAACTCTATGTCTCAATCCCTGCTCTCTATGACGCATGAAATCAGCATGTCCGGCAGCTTTGTTTTGCGGTGGTCGCATCAATAAGAACTTGAGCAGGTCTTCGGTCAACACCGCCATACTATAGCCGTCACCGATTGCATGGTTCAGGCGAAGCAAAATGACATCCCCCTCCTTACCAAATTTTAGCAGCTGCATTTCAAAGAGAGACTTTGAAAGGGCGGTCATAGGTTTTTTTGCACGCTCCAACACCACCGCATCCTGTTCAATGCGCGTGAGGTGGGATAAATCTTCAATCAATAGACCTTGAGGATGGATGCGCAGTATTTCCGCGCACCACCTACCTCCGACCTCCACGAACCGTAATCGCAATGAATCGTGGCGCTCAACCAATTTGTCAAATGCGCGGCGCAATCTTCGAGGAGGCACACCGGGTAGAATGCGAAACGCTAAGCAAATGGTCTTTTCTTGGTTGGCGAAGGACGATGGCTCTGTCTCAAGCGCCAATTTCAACATGTGGCTCTGATAAGAACTGATCGGATGGAGGCCGTTTGACGTTTCGGCGGTTTGCGATGGCATTAGCAGTCCTTGGGGGGCAGCCCCTTTAAATAACACGCAGGGTTTTCAGGATGGGAAGTTGCTTGTCCTGAAACTCCTTGGCCTGGGCGGTCAGTTCGGCGATGTTCTCTTGTTCCGTGGTCAGGGTCTTGCCCTCTTTGACCAGCTGCTGGCCCTGGGCGGCAAGGATCTGCCAGGCGGCTTTTGCCCAATCCTCGGGGGTTTTGCCGCCCTGTTGCTGGGCCAGTGCAAAGAATTGTCTGAACCGCGAGACCGACAGGGCACCGCCGGTCACCGGGGAGGCCAGATAGGTGATGTCGCCTGCATCCTTGGACATTTCCATCACGGCGGCATTGAAGGCATTGGTCGCCTTGATGCGGGCCGTTTCGCCCTTGGCCGGCAGACAGGGATGCAGGACATCCGCGCCGACAAGGACGGTCACGGCCTCCTGGACGCGCTGCCAGCCCAGGTCCGCAACCGCCTTATGGCCTGCGATCACCTCGTGCAGGGTGGCGGGCCCTGCTCTGAAGGCCTCAAGGATGGGCCGATAGACGGCCTCTTGCAGCTGTGCCTCACCCAGCGATCCCTTGACGGTCATCGACACATCCTCAACCCGGACAGAAAGCGCGAAACGCGTCTCTAACCAGGCCTGTTGCCGCGAATTGGCCGTATGGGGCGACATGCCTTTGCCAAACAGATCCTTGCGGAACTGCTGATTGACCGCATAGTCGCGCACCCCCTCGCGGCGGATGGGGTCCTTTTCGGCGGCCAGCAGGTTTTGCTGATCTGCGGTCAGGTTGATCGACGCGATGTGATCCAGCACATGTGCAGAGCCGACAAAGCTGAGCTTTGCCTCTGCCAGATCAGATGCGACCTGGCGGAAGTAGAAGGGAAAGAATGAATCATTGAGATATTCATGGGCAAGGTAGTTGCGGCTTTTGGTCTTGAGATCTTCAAGGCGGGCCTTGATGATCGGGTTTGCCGTGAAGAATGCCGATTTTGATGCGACATCTTCGGCAAATTTCAAGGCGCTTTCCAGCCGTTCCAGAATGGGCCCCTGGCTGGTTTGTACATGATCATACAGCAATTGGCGCATGGGTTCTGCCGCCGCCCAGCCGGGATAGGTGTTGTAGCTGAGATAGACAATCCCGCCGACATTGAGCTTGCGCGCGATGAAATCAATGATGGCGCGGCGGCTGTCGGCGCTGATCCAGCTGTAGATGCCATGCAGGGCAATCACGTCGAATTTTGCAGGCAGGCTGGGATCATCGGCAAAATCTTCGAAGGCGGTGTCGTAGAAGGCGACATTGGGCGTCTTGGCGGCGGCGGCCAAGGCCTTGGCCCCGTTGATCTGCGCGGGATTGAAATCCGTGGCATAAAAATCAATGTCGGGATTGCTGGCGGCCAAAAGGTTCGTCGATACCCCCTGTCCGCATCCCAATTCGCAATAGGCCAGGCGGCCGGTGGGAAACCGCACGCCATTCACCAAGGCGGCAAAGCGCAGCAATGAGGGGTTCAATTCTCGGTAATAGCCATGGGTATAGGTGATTTCGGACACATAGCCAGACGACCAAGACGACATTTTCAATTCCTATCCAAACCTGTTTCATGCCGCCTGCGCCAGCATAAACCCGCGTAAATTCAGGCATCCTATTCTGGCACAACTTCTGAGGTCAACAGGCTGTGCCAATCGGGCTCAGGATGCCCTGATTGCCGCGATGAATCCATCGGCCACATCGTCCCATGTGCGCAGCCGGGTCTGGGCGATGCGGGCCTCCAGGGCCATGCGGTGGTCGGGATCGGCGATCAGTTTATAGCAGGCCTCGTAGATGCTGCTGATCGAATGGGCATCGCAATATTCCACCATGTCGCCGCCCACTTCGGGCATGGAGGAATTATCGGCCACCACCGCCGTCTTGCCGAAGGACAGGCTTTCGCCGATGGGCAGGCCCCAGCCTTCGTAATAGCTGACCGTGGCGGTGAACAGGCAGTTTTCATAGAGAAAGCCCAGTTCAGTATCGCTGGGGCGTTTGGCAAATTGCACCCAGCCGCCCAGGTTGCCGGTGGCTTCCATCAGGCTTTCAAAATCATCGTTCAGCCAGCCGGGTTTGCCCGCAAAGACCAGTTTGGGCATGTCCAGCCCTGGTGTCTGGACCAGCTGCTGCCAGGCCTGCGCCAGACGCCAGATGTTCTTGCGCGATTCCATCGTGCCCACGACCAGCACATAGGGCATCTTGGTCAGGTTCAGCACCGATTGGTCCAGCCCCTTGATGCTGCTGAGGTGGGATTTGAACGGTGCGGCGGGGTCATTGACGCGGTTGGAATGGACCACGTCGAATTTCTGCGCCAGCGGCACCACGTCGACGGGGCGGACCTGACCGATTTCATTCATAAAGGCGCGCAGGTCCTTGGCGGTGTTTTCAGAGTTGGCCAGGAAACGGTCGCAATAGCTGGCAGAGGATTTCAGCCAGAAGTAAAACTCATTGGCGAAATCCGCCGCGATATGTTTCGTGGCAATCAGCGGGATCAGGTCATGGACCAGCTGGTAGATTTTCAGCCCCTTGCTGTCCTTGAGATCCTGCAGGCATTCCTCAAGCCCATCGATGTCCCAGATCGCCCCGAGGCTGATCAGCTGATCGCCGGGTTTGCACATAGCGGCCACGGATTGGCGCGGGGCCGCTTTGGGGGCGTCAAGGCGGGGGGCCTTTTCGCGCTCCTTAAAGGCGTTCCATTCCGCGATGCTGGAGCCTTTGCGCGCAAAATGCGCCTCATTGCCGCGTTTGGCGTGGCGCTCGCGCACCTGTTTGTGGAACCAGTATTTCAAAGGCTGGTTGCGGTAGCGCACCAATGTGGGGGCGGCATCCTGTTCGGCGCGCGCCTTTTTGCCAAAGAACACGGCACTGAACACATCGGCGGAAAATTCATCCATACCGGCCAGGAACCCCGCATCGATCGCCAGATATTCGTGGCGCACCCGGTCCCAATAGCTGAGCCGGACGTTTTGCGCGCCCAATTCAGCCACCGCGCGGCGGATCACCTCAAAGGACACCCGCTGAATGCCGGTCACAGTGGTTTCTTTTTCGACGTAAATCAGAATGTCGGTCATGTCGAAGAAATACATATGTGCAGGCCCTTTGTCGTGCGGCGGTGGTTTGGGGGGCATGCCGGATCAGGTCACTGACCATCGGCACCCGCCCGCTGGCGTAGGGTTCTTTGCAGGACATTTCAGTGTTTCTCAACCCCATGTGCGGTGTTAAGAGACCGCATGGGTACGATATATTACGATCTTTCGGAGCTGTTTCTGTCTTCGGGGATCAAGTTCAAATATTACGGCATCGCACGTACGGTGATGGAGGTGGGCTATGAGCTTGCGCGCTCCTCTGCGGATGTGCGTTTTGTTGTGTTTTCACCGGCCCATGACCGTTTCTTTGAAGTGACCCCTCGCATCGGGGCTGCATCGCCCACCGGGGTCTGTGACCCCAATCTGCCCGCCGCCGCCCGGCCCATGCGCCTGCGCTACAGCTTTCCCGACCCCCACAGGCTGCGCGACGCGCTTTATCCTGCCTTTCGTGCGGTGGTGCAGCGGATCTGCCTGAACCGCTGGAACAAAGCGGTGCCGCAGGGCCATGCCCGCGAGGTGGATCTGGACGGTCAGGTGCTGGTGTCTTTTGGCCGGCCCAAGATGATGGCCGATTATATCGTGGCGATGGAAAACCGCGGCGTGCAGATGCGGTTTTACCCGCTGCTGCATGACATGATTCCGCTGCATGAATATGATCATACGCGCCAGACCATGTTCGCGCGCAACTTTACCTATGACAATACGATCGTGATTTCACATGCGGAAAAGCTGCTGACCAATTCGGTCTTTACCAAGACCGAAGTCGAAGCCTTTTCGGCCTCGGGCCATTTGCCGGCCATTCCGCCCGTGGTGCCGGTGCTGCTGCCGCATGAACTGCGCCCCACCGATGAGCCTGTGCAGCTGGATCTGCCCGAGGACCCCTATCTGCTGTCGGTGGGGGCGATGACCGGGCGCAAGAACCTTGAATGTATCTTGCAGGCGATGTTGCATTTGCAGGCCACAGGCCGGCCCGTGCCGATGCTGGTGCTGGCCGGGGCCGCGCGCAAGCGGACCGAAGACTACCTGGAGCGGCCCGAGTTTGCCGCCATCAAGGCGCGGGTGCATTTTGTGCTCAACCCCAATCAGGCAGAGCTAGGCATGCTCTATACCAAGGCACTGGCCCTGGTCATTGCCAGCCATATGGAAGGCTTTGGCCTGCCGTTGGGCGAGGCATTGTGGCTGGGCACGCCGGGTCTGGCCTCAACGGCACCTGCGCTGCGCGAGGTGGGCGGGGATCTGGTCGATTATTTCGACCCCAATGATCCGCAGGAACTGGCCGGGCTGATCGACCGTTTGCATAGCGACCCTGCCGCCTATGCCGCGCTGAAAGACAAGATTGCACAGGGCCACGCCAGTCTGCGGACATGGCAAGACGTGGCCGCAGATATCATCACGGCGGTGTCAGCCGCCCCAGCCGCAGTGTCAAAGTCAGACCCATGAACCAAGAGACAAAAATCGACCCGGTCGAGCAAGAGAACCTGCCCGAACAACCGGGCAAGCGCAAAGAGCGCAAGCCGATGTTCAATGACCAGGACAAGGAGAATATCGCCTGGTTCTGGCATACCTATCTCAAGAAACGCACCCCCTGGCTGGGTCTGGTGATGGTGATGATCCTGATCCAGGGTT
>JAFMHE010000174.1 GCA_017854675.1 Paracoccaceae bacterium
CGGTGCGAAGACCCTAGACGATTGCGGTCTGTTGCCGCCACTGTGCGCCCGTCCAGATCATACAGCATCAAAGACGCAGCGCCGATTTCCTCGACAAAGGAAATCAGCCGCTGCGTCGACAAGGAATAATCCGCGGAATTAAGCGCGCCGATCAACGTAGGATCGCGCGCCAGCAATTGCGGTACAATCGCGTTCTGGCGCAACTCGGCCAGCAAATTCCCGCTATAAAGCGCAATACGCAGTTCTGCACGGTTGCGCGTCGTCTCCGTAAACCGGTCTGTCAGCAGCTTGTTGGTCACCGAAATGGTCACCACCGCAAGCACCATCAACAAGCCAATCGCCAATCGCACGCGCCACGAAATGGCCATGCCCTGCGTGAGGCCTTTCTTGATGTCGGATGCGCTGCTCATTGCATCAATCTATGCGCGCAGCGGCACGCACTCAAGTCACGCTGTGGTCAGCGCCCCTGCCAATGCGCGGAAGAGCGCCGTTCCATCGGTTCCGCCGTGGCCAACGTCCGCCGCGCGTTCGGGGTGCGGCATCATCCCCAGCACGCGCCGGTTGGGCGACAGAATGCCAGCAACATCGGCCAGCGCACCGTTGGGATTGTCGGTATAGGTGAACGCAATCCGGTCTTCGCCTTGTAATT
Source organism: Paracoccaceae bacterium (assembly GCA_017854675.1). Lineage (GTDB taxonomy): Bacteria > Pseudomonadota > Alphaproteobacteria > Rhodobacterales > Rhodobacteraceae > Sulfitobacter. Next base: position 650 of record JAFMHE010000174.1, read on the forward strand.
GTGCAATCGTTTCGGCATCGGCAAAGTAATTGCCATCGTGGTGGGCAATCGGGATATTGATCACATCGCCCGCATTGTACCCTGCGGTGAAATCGCTCTGCGATGTCTCGACCTTCAGACCGACGGTTTTGCAAATATACTTGAGCCCTGCATTGCGCAACAAGGCACCGGGCAACAATCCTGTCTCTGTCAGAACCTGAAAACCGTTGCAGATACCAAGAACATATCCGCCCCGCTCAGCGTGGGCCGAGACAGATTTACAAATCGGCGATTGTGCCGCAATCGCACCGCACCGCAGGTAATCCCCGTAGGAAAATCCACCCGGAATCCCAACGATATCAATACCTTCAGGCAGCGCATCGTCTTTGTGCCACACCATTGTGACATCTGCGCCAGCCTGCCGGAACGCCACTGCCAGATCACGGTCACAGTTTGAACCGGGGAAAACAACAACCGCCGCGCGCATCAGGCCACCTCGACCGAGTAGCTTTCAATCACGGTATTCGCGAGCAGCTTCTCGCACATCCGCGTGACATCGGCCTCGGTTGTGCCATCGGCCAGATCAAGCTCGATCACTTTCCCCTGCCGCACACCTTTCACGCCCTCAAAGCCAAGCGCGCCCAGTGCGTGGCGCACAGCCTCACCTTGCGGGTCCAGAACCCCATTCTTCAGCATCACATGCACCCGAGCTTTCATCGCGCGAAACTCCCTAGTTTCAATTTTCCAAATAAACTCAAATCCGACGCCAGATCAGTTGATCAACGTCGGCTTTGTGATCGGCGTGGAAGTTTTGGGCAACACGCCCAAACGCCGCGCCACTTCTGTGTAGGCATCCGTCAAAGACCCCAGATCGCGCCGGAACACGTCCTTGTCCAGCTTTTGACCGGTTTCCATGTCCCACAAACGACAACTGTCGGGGCTGATTTCATCGGCGACAATCAAGCGCTGGAAATCACCGTCATAAACACGACCGACCTCGATCTTGAAATCGACCAAGCGGATGCCGACGCCGTACATAATGCCGGACATGAAATCATTGACGCGCAACGCAAGGCTCAGCATGTCTTCCATATCCTGTTGCGAGGCCCAGCCGAACGCAGCGATATGTTCTTCGGTGACCAATGGATCGCCAAGGGAATCGTCTTTGTAGCAATACTCGACAATCGGACGCGGCAATTGCGTGCCCTCTTCAAGGCCCAAACGCGTGGACATGGTGCCCGCAGCATAGTTGCGCACGATGATCTCAAGCGGAATAATCTCGACCTGACGAACAAGTTGTTCGCGCATGTTCAGGCTTTTGATAAAGTGGTTCGGAACGCCGATCTGCGTCAGACCCGTCATGAAATACTCGGACAAGCGGTTGTTCAGCACACCTTTGCCGTCAATCACGTCTTTTTTCTGCGCATTGAACGCGGTCGCGTCATCTTTGAAATACTGCACGATGGTCCCGGGCTCGGGGCCTTCATACAATATCTTTGCTTTGCCTTCGTAAATCTTCTTGCGCCGGGCCATGGGCGTCCTTTCCGCAAAGGCCGGGGGAATGTCCCCGGACGGGTTGTGCCCCTCTTAGTATATGGGGGGTTAGCCTGCAAGACTACGTGGACCTTGCAGGTGCATCCCCAACATCACATATTATATTCATACCAACCCCCAGTCAGGAGACCACCATGACGTCGATGAAAGATCGTGAAAACGCCTTCGAGAACAAATTCGCCCATGATGCCGATATGCAGTTCAAGGCCGAGGCCCGTCGCAACAAGCTTTTGGGTCTCTGGGCGGCTGGGCTTATGGGCAAAACCGGTGATGCGGCGGCTGATTACGCCAAAGAGGTGATCAAAGCTGATTTTGAAGAGGCCGGTGACGAAGACGTGTACCGCAAAGTCTCGGGCGATCTGGGCGCATTGGCGGACGAGGCGACAATCCGGACGCAAATGGCAACCCTGATGGCGCAGGCAAAGGCACAAGTCATGGACGAAGTTTCCTGAAGCAGCGAAACCTCAACCAAACCTCATGATCAACATGAAGATTATGAGTTTGCCTTAAGTAACGACCCCGTGAGAGGAGGGCTGTCAAACCCTCTGATCACGGACACCCTTATGAACACTGCATTCAGTACCCTTTTGGCCGAAAAAGGCACGCTTTTGGCCGACGGTGCCACCGGCACCAACCTTTTCAACATGGGGCTGATGGCAGGCGACGCGCCTGAAATGTGGAATACCGATGAGCCGCAGAAAATCATCGCCCTTTATAAAGGCGCTGTAGACGCGGGCAGCGATCTGTTTCTGACCAACAGTTTTGGTGCCAATGCTTCGCGCTTGAAACTGCACGGGGCCGCCAAGCGCGCCCACGAGCTGAGCCGCGTCTCAGCCGAGCTTGCCCGCGAGGTCGCGGATACCGCCGGGCGCAAGGTCATCGTCGCAGGTTCAGTCGGCCCCACCGGTGAAATCATGGAGCCGGTCGGCACGCTGAGCCATGCCGTGGCGGTCGAGATGTTTCACGAGACCGCAGATGGCCTGAAGGCAGGCGGTGCAGACATCGGCTGGCTTGAGACAATCAGCGCTCAAGAGGAATACACCGCCGCCGCCGAAGGCTTTGCGCTGGCGGGCCTGCCATGGTGCGGCACGATGAGCTTTGACACCGCAGGCCGCACGATGATGGGTCTGACGTCAGAGGCGATGGTAGATATGGTCGAGGGCCTGCCCAACAAACCGCTGGCCTATGGTGCCAATTGCGGCACCGGCGCATCAGATCTGTTGCGCACGATCCTGGGCTTTGCGGCCAAGGGCGGCACACGCCCGATTATTGCCAAGGGCAACGCAGGCATTCCCAAATACGTCGACGGCCACATCCATTATGACGGCACGCCCGAATTGATGGGCCATTATGCGGTAATGGCGCGCAATTGCGGCGCGTCTATCATTGGCGGATGCTGTGGCACCATGCCCGACCACCTAAGGGCCATGCGCGAGGCGCTTGATACAACCCCCAAAGGCAGCGCGCCGGAGTTGGACGAAATCGTTGCCGCCCTCGGCGCGTTCTCGTCTGCGACAGACGGCACAGGCGACAGCGCACCGCCCAAGCGGGCCGCGCGCAAAGGCGGGCGCAAGCGGTCCTAAGCCGACATATCTAAAACAGCGACATCTGCGCACCCGGCATAACGGGTGCGCGAAACAGATCACACCGCATCGGCGGCGCAGACGTGCCAAGCCCCATCCGCTTGATCGCCACAGCAAACCGTTGCGCGACCATATCGGCATAGGGCCCTTCCCCCCGCATCCGCTTGTGCCAGCTTGCATCATATTCCTTGCCCCCGTGCATTTCGCGCAGCCGCGCCATTATGCGCCCCGCGCGATCCGGGTAATGCTCTGCCAGCCACTCCTGCACCAAGGGCGACACCTCCGCTGGCAATCGCAACATGATCCAGCTTGCATGCCGCGCCCCCGCCTCGCGTCCCGCCTCCAAAATCGCCTCCAGCTCGGGATCGGTCAGCGCGGGGATCATCGGTGACGCCATGATGCGCACAGGTATGCCCGCCCGCGCCAACCGCTCTATCATCTTGAGACGCCGCTTGGGCGCAGGGGCGCGCGGCTCCATCAATCGGCTCAGCTTTGCGTCCAATGTAGTCACCGAAATGCCGACCCGGACCAGTCCCCGCCGCGCCATATCCGACAATATATCAATGTCACGCTCGATCAGCGCACCCTTGGTGACAATTGCCACCGGATGGCCCGCATCCGACAATACCTGCAAGCAAGCCCGCATAATCTCATGCTCTTTCTCGATCGGCTGGTAGGGGTCGGTGTTCGTCCCGATCGCGATAGGCGCGACCTTGTAGGATTTAACCGACAACTCCCGGCGCAGAACCGCTGGCGCATCGGGCCGCGCGATCAGCTTGGTCTCAAAATCCAAGCCCGGCGACAGCCCCAGATAGGCATGGCTGGGCCGCGCAAAACAATAGACACACCCATGTTCGCAGCCCCGATAAGGATTGATTGACCGGTCGAATGGCAAATCAGGTGAACTGTTATAGCTGATCATACTGCGCGGCACCTCCATCGTCGTCTGGGTGCGCAGTACAGGTATTTCCGCGTCGCTGGCCCAACCGTCATCCACAGCCTCGACACGATGACGCTCAAACCGGCCCGCATGATTGCTGATCGCGGCGCGGCCCGGCAGGCGAAATCTTTGATCTTCTCTGTCCATAAAATGATCACTAGAACAAACAAAGAACGCATACAAGAAAATGATGCTAATACCTTGTCAGCACTACCCAAATTGCTAAGGTTTTCCTATACGCCCACGTCGCGCAAATCGCGGACAATGTCGCAAAATGCGCAACCGATCTGCGCAAATCGTGACAAAAGAACGCGACAGCATGCCCCAAGGGCCCTTGAAGAGGAAATCACATGTCAGACGAAGACGAAATCATCCTGTCCGAACTTGACGACGAAGAGCTTGTGCAACAGATGTTTGACGACCTCTACGATGGGCTAAAAGAAGAGATCGAAGAAGGGGTCAACATCCTGCTTGAACGCAAGTGGGAACCCTACGACATCCTGACAAAGGCGCTTGTGGGCGGTATGACCATCGTAGGTGCAGATTTCCGCGACGGTATTTTGTTCGTGCCTGAGGTTCTGTTGGCTGCCAACGCGATGAAGGGTGGCATGTTTATTCTCAAACCGCTGCTGGCCGAAACCGGCGCACCCCGCGTCGGCAAGATGGTCATCGGCACCGTCAAAGGCGACATTCACGACATCGGCAAAAATCTTGTCGGCATGATGATGGAAGGTGCCGGTTTCGAGGTCGTCGATCTGGGCATCAACAACCCCGTTGAGAAATACCTTGAGGCAATGGAAACCGAAGGCCCCGACATCCTTGGCATGTCGGCGCTTTTGACCACCACAATGCCCTATATGAAGGTGGTGATCGACACGATGATCGAACAGGGCATCCGCGACGATTACATCGTTCTGGTCGGCGGTGCGCCCCTGAACGAGGAATTTGGCAAGGCCATTGGTGCCGACGCCTATTGCCGCGACGCGGCTGTGGCCGTTGAAACCGCCAAAGAGTGGATGGCACGCAAACACAACAGCGCCAAATCCGCCTGAACCATTGCTTTTGATTTCGGCAAAAGGCTCTGCCCCGGCAGGGCCTTTTTTCGTAATCGGCCTGATCATATATTGAGAGGATAAAGGAGAGACCCTATGCCCCTGCCCCATCTCGCATTGATCCTCGCTGCCGTCATCTTTGCTGCGGCCATCACCGTCTGGCTCTTCACCCTCGGTGGCCCTGGTATTCTTGTGGCGGCCCTGCCCGCCTTCCTGATCGCGGCTCTCGCCATCAAGGTTCTGCGCCGGTGATCCCTACAGACAGCCACCTGACCGAAAAGGGTCTGCCGCTGGATGAAAAACAGGGCCGCATCCTGCTGATCGCCTGCGGCGCGCTGGCGCGCGAAATCATCGACCTCAAGGTCGCAAACGGCTGGACCCATCTCGATCTCACCTGTCTGCCCGCAAAATACCACCTCTACCCCGACAAAATCACCGACGCGGTGCGCACATCCGTGGCCAAACACCGCACCGAATATGACGACATCTTCGTCGTATATGCCGATTGCGGCACCGGTGGCCTGCTCCAAGCCGCTTGCGATGAAATGGGCGTCAAAATGATCGCAGGGCCGCATTGTTACAGCTTTTTTGAGGGTAACGATGCCTTCGCCGCCAAGTCAGACGCCGAATTCACCAGCTTCTATCTCACCGATTTCCTCGTGCGCCAATTCGACGCCTTCATCATGAAACCCATGGGCCTCGACCGGCACCCCGAACTGCGCGACATGTATTTCGGCAATTACGAGAAACTGATCTATCAGGCCCAAACCGACGATCCCGCCCTGACGGCCAAAGCCAGAACCTGCGCCGAAACCCTGGGCCTGCAATTCGAACGCCGCTTCACCGGGTACGGCGACCTTGATACGGCGCTCCGCACCCTCTGATCCGTTTCAATTTTCCAAATAAACCTCCGGGGGAATCGCGCTTTGGCGCGGTGGGGGCCAGCCCCCTTCTGCCCTATCCAGCAAGCGCTGCTGTCTCCCGAATGCGGTCGATCATCGCGCGCAAGCCGTTTGACCTTTGCGCTGACAAATGATCGTTCAGCCCCAAGCGACCCATCTCTGCCCGCGCATCCACGGCCAATACCTCCGCAGGCGCCAACCCGTTGTAAAGCGTGCGCAAAACCGCGATCAGCCCCGACACGATCATCGCGTCGCTGGCCCCGTCAAAATGCAGCTTTCCATCCTCTATGTTCGCATGCAGCCACACTTGTGACGCACAGCCCTCGACCTTGGTCGCAGGCACGCGCAAAGCATCTTCCAACGGGTCCATCGCCTTGCCTTGATCAATCACATGGCGATAGCGGTCTTCCCAATCGTCCAGAAATTCAAAATCCTCGACAAGCTCTTCAAATGCCGGGTTGGCCATGTCTCACCTCTTTCAATTGCTTGATGCAGAGGTAGGAGCGGACCCACCAAAGGTCCACCCCCTTCCCAAGCCCCACGCGATGGGATAGTCAAAGTGCAACACGAATTTGCACGAGGCACCCGATGCGCAAGACCCTCACACTCCTGTTGGTTTCCTCACTCACACTGGCGGCCTGCGGTGCAGTGCGCGACAGCCGCGTTAACCCGTTCAACTGGTTTGGTCAGGCACGCGCGGAACCTGTCGAGACTACGGCTTCCACCAACCCTTTGATCCCCAAAGGCCGCGGGCTTTTCTCCAGCGCAGCGGCTGATGAAGAAATCTATCTTGGCCGCCCGTTTGAACAAGTAACCAACCTGACGATCGAGCGCGTACCGGGCGGTGCCATTGTCCGCGCAACCGGTCTGGCCGCCCGTCAAGGCATCTATGCCGTGCAGCTAACGCC
>JAFMHE010000175.1 GCA_017854675.1 Paracoccaceae bacterium
CCACCGGTGGCTGTGTCGGACGTAACCTGCTCGCGCAGAACGCCTTCTTCAAGCGATACCCAGTTCAGCTTGACGCCGGTTTCCTCGGTATAGGCCTCTGCGACCTTCTGCATGTTGATCATGTGACCGTTGTTCACAATCGCAATCGTCAATTCCTTGGAATGGCCATCTGCCGACGCGATTGTCGCGGCAGCAATGCCAAGTGACAGGCCAAGAGCCGTGTTACGTAGAGATTTCATTTGCTTCCTCCCAGAAGTCACAGATTCGTTAACTGTGACGGTAAAATGCGGGAATCCTCAAAAGTGCGCAAATACTATCCCGACAAAAGCACATACTATTCCATCATATCATCCAGCAAACGGGATGACCCATGTAGCTTTTCGACACTTTATGACCACCGGCCGGAAATCTCTGCCGGTGGTCATGGCGCCAAAGCAGTCGGCCCTAGCCAACAACGTTGAAATCGGGGCCATAGGGATAGCCCGTGATGTTGTCGTTGCCGGTTTCGGTAATGATCAGGATGTCATGTTCGCGGTAGCCCCCTGCCCCCGGTTGAGCCACCCCAATCGTCAGCATCGGCTCCATCGAGATGACCATGCCCGGTTCAAGCACGGTGTCGATGTCTTCGCGCAGTTCAAGCCCTGCTTCGCGGCCATAGTAGTGCGACAATATCCCGAATGAATGGCCATACCCAAAAGTGCGATATTCCAACAGCCCGCGTTCTGCGAAAAAATCGTTGATCTTATGGGTGACGTCCGAACAGCTGGCACCGGGAACTAGCAGGCTCATACCGTATTCATGCGCTGCGACGTTCGCCTCCCAGATTTTGCGGCTCGCGTCATCGACTTCACCAACGAACATCGTCCGCTCAAGCGCGGTGTAATAGCCTGAGATCATCGGGAAGGTGTTGAGCGACAGGATATCGCCATGTTCCAGCTTGCGGGTGGTGACAGGGTTATGCGCCCCGTCGGTGTTGATGCCCGACTGGAACCAGACCCAGCTGTCACGGATTTCAGAGGCCGGAAAGCGTTTGGCGATCTCCAGCTCCATCGCGTCACGCCCCGCCATCGCCACGTCAATCTCGCGGGTGCCAACCTTGACCGCATCCTTGATTGCATAACCGCCCACATCGGCAACGGCGGCCCCTGCGCGGATCAGATCCAATTCGGCTGCGGATTTGTGCATACGCTGGCGCATGGTGACTGGTGCAACATCAACGCAGGCCTTGGGTTTCAGAAACGCATCCAGCAGCGCCTTTTGCGCAAGGCTCAGGTGGTCGGCCTCAAACCCGATTGTTTTGCCTGTCCCTGTGACCGTCTCAATCGCGCGCCAGTAATTGTTTCGCTGCCAGTCCGTATAGGTGATGTTGTCACCGTACCCCCGGCGCCACGGTTGGGCCGCATCAATGCCCGCACTGAACGTCACGCAGTCTGACGCCGTCACAACCAGCGCATACGGACGGCCAAACGCGCAATATAGAAAGCCGGAATAATAGGCGACGTTGTGCATGGATGTGAACACGCAGGCATCAACGCCCATCTCGGCCATGCTGGCGCGTAGTTTTGTCAAACGTGCCTCATATTCGGCATTCGCGAACGGAAGCACACACTCCCCCTGGTGGAAACGGTATTGTTGTGGACGATCCATAGAATAATTCCTTCATGCGGCTGGCCACATGCACGCGTCAAGGAACCCCTTAACCGCGCAAGCAGCAAAGAAAAGTCCCGGCGTTCAGGATGTTGAATAAGGGTCCTGCACCATGTGCTGGCGACGCCATCGCCGACCCTGATCATTGATTAGACTGCAACGGCCACGTCTGGCAAGAAATTCCTGCAGTGTGATAAACAAAGGGGCCGCAAAAGCGACCCCTTTCCACAAATACCCATACGGGCGGTTTGCTTATTCTTCCCCGTCTGGTGGACCCATTTCAGTTGTAGGCACTTCGTCTGCGGCTGTCTCATCATCGTCATCGGACGCGGAAGCGAGGCCGGAAGGTGCAGAAACCTGTGCAATCACAAAGTCACGGTCGATAACCGGACGCGCGCCCTCTGGCAGCTTGACGTTCGCGATTGTCGCGTTGTCACCGATTTCCAACTCGGAGATATCAACTGTGATGCTCTCGGGGATGTCTGCGGCTGTCACGATCAATTCAACTTCGGAACGCACCAGGTTCAATGTGCCGCCCTTTTTCAGGCCGGGGCATACATCTTCGCCAGACACTTCAACGTTGATAAAGAGGTTGATCTTTGTTGTACGCTTCAGACGCATGAAATCGACGTGCGTTGGCAGGTCTTTGACAACATGGCGCTGAACGTCACGGCAGATAACGCGGACGTCATCGTGGCCTTCGACTTTCATGTTGAACAAGGTCGCCTTAAAGCGGCCTGCGCGCAACTTGGTCAGCAGTTTGTTGAAATCAAGGTTGATCGGCAGCGGGTCTACGTCGCCCCCGAAAACAATACCCGGTACCATGCCATCGCGGCGTGCCTGACGAGCGGCGCCCTTGCCTGTCCCCGTACGTACTTCGGCGTGAAGATCTGGAATCTCTCCGGCCATAATAATTCTCCAATTTGTTTAGGGCGGGAATCCTCCAAGGCTGTATCCCCGCATGAAGTCGCGCGTATAGACGCGAATTAGATTTAGGGAAAGAGCAAAAGGCCACTGATACCATTGGCATTGCCCCGGCGCCGTGGCAAGGGGCCGCCATGGGATTGAAACATGACCTTTACCTGACCCGAAAACCGCTGGCTGGCTTTGCAGCCATCGGCTTTGCATGGTCGGTATATTTTGCGCAGATGCCGGTAATCAAGGCAAATGTCGCGGCGTCTGATGGCGCATACGGCATGGTGGGATTGATTGCCGCATTTGGCGCAATTGCCGCGATGTGGTTGGCACCGCTCAGCCAACGCATCGCGGGCGGTTTGGCCTTGCCGTTGGGCATTATCTTTCTGGCGGTTGGCATGTTGGGCGCAGGTGGTGCTGCCAGTCTGGCGGCGTTGACGCTAGGCCTGTTGATCGCATCTGCGGGGTCAGGCGTGATTGACGTGCTGGTGAATGCCCGCGTGTCCGAAGTCGAAGCAGACAGCGGCAGGCCCCTGATGAACCTGAACCACGCGCTTTATTCCTTTGCTTATGCGGGCGGCGCGTTGGCCACAGGCGCATTTCGAGAGGCAGAGCTGTCGCCTTTGCCGATCTTTGCGGTTCTTTGTGCGGTGCTGGCCCTTTTGGCATGGGCTGCGTCAGGCATCACGCCCGAGATCGCAAGCGCCGACGACGACACACCCCGCATGCCTTACGGGGTGGTATATCTTGGCGGTGTCGTGGTGCTTGTGGCGTTTCTGGCCGAAGCCTCATCCGAAGGGTGGTCCGCGCTGCATCTGGAACGCACTTTGGGCGGCACACCGGGTGAAGGCGCGTTGGGCCCTGCCCTGTTGGGTCTGACGATGGGGATCGGGCGGCTTTTCGGGCATGCCTTGTCACGCTACGTGCGTGACACAACGCTGATGTTACTGGCAGTCATCCTGTCGGCCACCGGCATGACAATCGCGGGTTTGGCCGCGAGTGTCGGCATCGCATTGGCGGGCTTTGCGCTGGCCGGTCTTGGCATTTCTGTGGTGGCACCGCTCGCGCTGGCGCTGATCGGGCGTATCGTGCACCCGAGTGCGCGATTGGCAGCAATCAGCAGGGCGTCTGTTGTCGGATATGGCGCGTTCTTTTTCGGGCCGCCGCTGATGGGGTTGCTTGCCGAAGGTTTCGGCCTGCGCGCCGCGTTCGTTGCGGTCGCAGGCCTGTTGGTTGTCACAGCCGCCGTGCTGATCCCGCTGCTGGCGCGGCGGGCAGCCTTTTAGGCTTCCCAAACACCGCTGAACCCCTGCGGCACAAGAAGGTTCTTGCGATTGAGGTCCGTGACAGCGGTTTCTCCGCATAGGGCCATCGTGGTATCCAGTTCCTTTTGGATGACCTCGAGCGCGGTTGTCACACCCTTTTGGCCCATCGCCCCCAGACCGTAGATAAACGCCCGCCCGATATAGGTGCCTTTGGCCCCCATCGCGAGCGCCTTGAGCACGTCCTGACCAGAACGGATACCGCTATCTAGGTGCACCTCTACCTGATCGCCCACTGCATCCAGAATTTCCGGCAACATGCGGATGGAGGACAAAGCCCCGTCCAATTGCCTGCCCCCGTGGTTGGACACCACAATCGCATCCGCGCCCACTTTGGCCGCCATGCGGGCATCATCGGCGTCCAGAATCCCTTTGAGGATCACCTTGCCGCCCCATTGCTCTTTCAGCTTGGCGATCTTGTTCCAGTCCAGCGCGTGATCGAATTGTTCTGCCGTCCACGACCCAAGGCTGGACGCATCGGAAATTCCTTCGACGTGGCCCACGATGTTGCCAAAGTTCCGGCGTTTGGCGCTCAGCATCTCTATGCCCCACGCCCATTTCGTCGCGAGGTTTGCCATGGTTTTCAGCGTCAGCTTAGGCGGGGCGGACAGACCGTTTTTCAGGTCCTTGTGCCGCTGCCCCAGAATTTGCAGGTCCAGCGTGATAACCAGTGCCGAACAATTGGCATCCTTGGCGCGTTGAATCAGCCGACTGACGTAATCCTGATCGCGCATTGTATAAAGCTGGAACCAGAACGGCGCTTTGGTCGCTTCGGCCACATCCTCGATCGAGTTGATGGACATCGTCGACAGCGTGAAAGGCACGCCAAAATCGCGCGCGGCACGTGCTGCCTTGATCTCGCCGTCGGCGCATTGCATGCCGGTCAGACCAACAGGTGCGAGGGCCACCGGCATCGTAACATCCTGCCCGATCATCTTGGAGCTCGTCGTGCGGCCCGTCATGTCCACCGCGACACGCTGACGTAGACGGATATCATCAAAGTCGGATGAATTGTCGCGAAAGGTCTGCTCTGTCCAACTGCCCGACTCGCAATAGTCGTAAAACATGCGCGGCACACGGCGTTCGTAGATGCGTTTGAGGTCTTCGATGTTGGTAATGACGGGCATGTATCAGACTCGCTTTGAAATTGGTAAGTTTTGTTTACCACTCGGGTTTTGGGAAATCAACCCAAACGATTCAGCCGCGTAATGCCGCGCCGGACCCAAGTTCGACCCTAAGTTTCTGACGTCAAATACCCGAAGGCCCGCCGTCAGGCCGCGTGGGCACCATCCGCAAGCGTTTTGACAAAATCCAGTACGTCCGTGACGCTGTCACCCCGTCCGATACGCGCCACGATGGCAGAGCCGACCACAACACCGTCAGCAACTTCGGCAATGGCGCGCGACTTTTCGGGCGTATTCACACCAAAGCCGACGATCACAGGCAGCCCGCTTTGCTTTTGAATGCGGACAACTTCAGGCGCAACATCGGCGGCATCTGCTTCGCCTGCACCGGTGATGCCGGTGATCGAGACATAATAAACAAACCCAGAGGTGTTCTGGACCACGCGCGGCAAGCGTTTGTCATCGGTCGTGGGTGTTGCGAGGCGGATAAAATTCAGACCCGCTGCTTGGGCAGGCAGACACAATTCGGTGTCTTCCTCGGGCGGCAGGTCCACAATAATCAGCCCGTCGATGCCCGCCGTTTTGGCAGCACTCAGGAATGTATCCACGCCCATCGAATAGATCGGGTTGTAATAGCCCATCAGCACAATCGGCGTCGTGTTGTCCGTTTTGCGGAAAATCGACGCCATCTCAAGCGTGCGTTTCAGGGTCATCCCCCCTTCGAGGGCGCGTTGACCGGCAAGCTGGATGGTCGGGCCGTCGGCCATCGGATCGGTAAAGGGCAATCCCAGTTCGATCACATCAACACCCGCCGCAGGCAGTCCCTGCATAATTTCCAGACTTGTATCAAAGTCAGGATCTCCGGCCATGATATAGGACACAAAGGCTTTCTTGCCTTGCGCTTTGAGGTCGGCGAATTTTGTATCAATGCGGGTCGTCATGGCGGGCACCTTTATGTCTGTTGCGCCATCCAATGCCCAAAAGGACGGCGGAAATCAATGCGGGAGTTTGCCAACCGGCAGGGAATTGACCGCGGGAAGTATCGTGTTTCGCCCACGCTTTGCGGGTGCAGGGACGGCGACGCTCTTGCGCAGCGGCCTCAAGGATCATAATGACCCCGCAAACGCAATGAAAAGGACGCTGTTATGGGTTTCAAGATGGGTATCGTCGGTTTGCCAAACGTGGGCAAGTCCACCCTGTTTAACGCGCTGACACGCACAGCGGCAGCGCAAGCGGCGAACTTTCCATTCTGCACGATTGAGCCGAACGTCGGTGAAGTCGCCGTGCCCGATGCACGCCTCGACAAGCTGGCGGAAATCGCATCGTCCAAATCCATCATCCCGACCCGTATGACATTCGTCGACATTGCCGGTTTGGTCAAAGGTGCCTCGAAGGGTGAAGGGCTGGGCAACCAGTTTCTGGCCAACATCCGCGAGGTAGACGCAATCGCCCACGTTCTGCGGTGCTTTGAAGACGGCGATGTGACCCATGTAGAGGGCCGTGTGGACCCGGTCGCCGATGCCGAAACCATTGATACAGAACTGATGCTGGCCGACATCGAAAGCATCGAAAAGCGTTTGCAAAACATCATACGCAAGGTGCGCGGCGGCGACAAAGAAGCCGTGCAACAAGAGCGCCTGATGCGCATGGCGCTGGAAGTGCTGGAGGCAGGCACCCCTGCCCGCACGGTCAAAGTCGATGAGGACGATGCCAAAGCCTGGCGCATGTTGCAGTTGCTGACCACCAAACCGGTCCTCTACGTCTGCAATGTGGGCGAAGCTGAAGCCTCAGAGGGCAATGATTTTTCAACACAAGTTGCGGCCATGGCCGAAGCCCAGGGCAATTCCCATGTCATCATCTCTGCGCAGATCGAAGAAGAGATCAGCCAGCTGGAAACCGAGGAAGCAGACATGTTTCTTGAGGAAATGGGCCTGAAAGAAGCGGGCCTAGACCGGCTTATCCGCGCGGGATACGAGCTGTTGCATCTTGAGACTTACTTTACCGTCGGTCCCAAAGAAGCGCGCGCATGGACCATCAAAACAGGCACGTCCGCCCCCAAGGCCGCAGGCGTGATCCACGGTGATTTTGAACGCGGCTTTATCCGCGCAGAGACCATCGCCTATGATGACTTCATCCGTCTGGGAGGTGAAGCACCCGCCAAAGAAGCGGGTAAAATGCGCGCAGAAGGCAAGAGCTACATCGTCAAGGACGGCGACGTCCTGCACTTCTTGTTCAATACCTAAGATGACATAAGTCCGCGAACACCCGATGCGTCACGGCACCGGGTGCTCGCTCTGGCTACGGCGTTAACGGCTGTCGTTATGGGGTCCAAAGCCCCCATAGATGAACCCTTCGCCCCGCGTTCCACCGTCTGTTTTTGCGCTGTCCGACATTGCAAAGGACGTGTGATTACCAAGATCAAGCTGCACACTTGCATGTGCTGACAATGCGGCAACGGACAGCAGCGCGGCCGTTGCGGTTGTGAGGATCAGTTTCATAGAATGTCCTTTCAAGGGATGCTTGTATAACCCCAATCTAG
>JAFMHE010000176.1 GCA_017854675.1 Paracoccaceae bacterium
CTTGGCGGTTGGGGTAAAGAAAAAGGCCGCCCCGAAAGGCAGCCTCATTCAATACAATGCTCATCAAAGAGCGATATGCGGTGGTTCAACCCTGACGGGCTTTGAACCGGCGCTGCGTTTTGTTGATCACGTAAACGCGGCCCTTGCGACGCACAACGCGGCAATCACGGTGCCGGTTTTTGAGCGAGCGGAGCGAATTGCGAACTTTCATGTTCTTATCCTTCCTGTCTGGGCCCTGCCTTCGGTAAGAGAAGGTCCAGCGCCGGGTTACGGGCGACCCCTTGTAAAGGGCCAATGAATGTCCCTGCATGCAGGGCGTAAAATCGTATGGTGGGCGATACTGGGATCGAACCAGTGACCCCTTCGATGTCAACGAAGTGCTCTACCGCTGAGCTAATCACCCACTTTGCCAGTTTGACATCCAGTCCCCACAAAAAATGGGGCGCAAAATGCCGCGCCGGTTGGGCTGCTATAAAAGGAGTCGGGGGTGGGATCAAGGGCTTTTGGGAATTGTTCTTTTTGCGCTATGTATGGCGCAAAGGGGAATGCCATGACCACGTCAGCATATGAAGTTTTGCATCCTGAGCGCGACATATCCTGTGTGCTATTTGCATCACCGCATTCGGGCCGGGACTATGCGTGGTCGTTCATGCGGACCTCTGTTCTGGATGAACATGTGATCCGGTCCTCGGAAGATGCGTTTGTAGATCAGTTGTTTGAATGTGCGCCGCAATTTGGGGCCGCGTTCATTCGGGCGGGGGCGCCGAGGGCTTATGTCGATTTGAACCGGGCCTGTGATGAGTTGGACCCTGCGCTGATCGAAGGGGTGTGCCGGCAACGGCATAATCCGCGTGTCGCTTCGGGGCTTGGGGTGATTCCGCGGGTGGTGGCGAACGGACGTGCGATTTACCGCGGCAAGATCAGCCGGGATGAGGCGACGCGGCGGATTGACGAGATTTGGCGGCCCTATCATGCAAAACTGCAGAGCTTGCTGGATGCAGCACATCGCCGGCACGGGCAGGCGGTTTTGCTGGATTGTCATTCGATGCCGCATGAGGCGATGGACGGGGTCATGCGGGCGGGCATGCGCCGCCCCGATGTGGTGTTGGGCGACCGGTTTGGCGCATCGGCCAGCGGCGATGTCGTGGACCGGGTCGAGGCGGCGTTTGTGGAGGCGGGGTTTGTGGTGACGCGCAATACGCCGTTCGCGGGGGCCTACATCACGCAGGCCTACGGGCGGCCCGCGCGCGGCCAGCATGCGGTACAGATCGAGATTGATCGGTCGCTTTATATGAACGAGACGCTGATCCGTCCCAACGGGAATTTCGACGATGTGCGTAAAGCGCTGCGCGGCGTTGTGGCGGAGGTGGCGCGGATCGGGCAGGGACGTGTGCCGTTGGCGGCCGAGTGATCTGAAGGACGCAGGCTGTGCCTGCGACGACATTTTTGGTGAATGGCGCGCGGGCGGAGTGTGATTTGCGGCTGTTGCGTTTTGGCTTGATGTTTTTCTTGAGTTTATTTGGAAAATTGAAAGGGATTGGGTGTGCGTCACTGTGGCGTCAGCGCAGGGAGCGGCCTTTGACGATGGCGCGTGCGCCGTAGCGGTTGCGGATGGTGTCGGTCGCACGTTCTGCGCGGGAGCGTTTGGTGGCGTCCGGATCAAGCAGGTCCCCGGCGAGGTCGGCACCCTCAGCAGTGGTCAGTTCAGAGATGCCGCAGCCAATGAGCCTGAAGGGGCCTTTGTCATCCAGTTGATCAAAGAGCGCGCGGGCGTGGCGGTAGATGCGGTCGGCCAGTTGGGTGGGATCCGTGAGAGAGACGCGGCGCGTGAGGGATTTGAAGTCAGAGCGTTTCAGTTTCAGGGTGACGACACGGCCTGCGATGTCGCGGGCTTTGGCGCGGTCGGCGACTTGTTCAGACAGCCGCCAGATATGGCCATCAAGGATGTCGCGGTCTGATGTATCGTCGTTGAAGGTGGTTTCTTTGCTGATGGATTTGACCGGCGCGTTGGCGGATATGCGGCGGTGGTCCTGACCGCGCGCCAGATGCCAGAGGCGGTCGCCCATGGAGCCAAAACGGGCAACTAGGTCGGTTTGTTCCCAGCGCAACAAGTCCGAGAATGTGCGAATACCTGCCTTGTCTAAGGACGCACGGGTGACAGCGCCCACACCCCAGATCAGGCGAACGGGTTTGTCGCGCAGGAAATCGGTGGTTTCAGCCGCACCGATGATGGAAAAGCCATGCGGTTTATCGAGATCGGAGGCCACTTTGGCAAGAAATTTGTTGTGGCTGAGGCCGATGGAGCCGGTCAGGCCCAGTTCGGTTTTCATGCGGCGCACAAGGTGGGCCAGCATCACGGCGGGCGGTGCGCCATGCAGGCGGGCGGTGCCGGTCATGTCGAGAAATGCTTCGTCCAATGACAGCGGCTCAATTGCGGGGGTAAGGTCCTCCATCATTTTGCGGATGGCGCGGGAGGCCTCAACGTAGGCGTCCATGCGGGGTTTGATGATCACTGCTTCGGGGCAGAGTTTGAGAGCCTGAAACATCGGCATTGCGGAGCGGACGCCGCGAATGCGGGCGACATAGCAGGCGGTGGAAACGACGCCGCGGCGGCCCCCGCCGATGATGACAGGTTTGCCCTCAAGGCTGGGATCGTCGCGTTTTTCGACGGAGGCATAGAAGGCGTCGCAATCCATGTGGGCGATTGTCAGTGTGTCGAGTTCGGGGTGGGACAGCACGCGGGGGCTGCCGCAGGACGGGCAGCGGCGGGCAGGGGCGATTTGAGCAAGGCAGTCGCGGCAAAGGGCGGCCATGGCAAAGGGTCCATTTGGCTGTGTGGTGTAATATTAGCGGAGGCGGGAGGCGTTGAACATGGGGGCAGAGGGGAACATGGGGACAGAGGGCGGATTTGATGGCGCGAAGGTTGCGCTGTTTCTAGGGGACAAACTGGCCGTGATTTTGCGGGATGATCTGCCGGGTTTGTCGTTTGCGGGGCATTGGGATTTGCCCGGTGGCGGGCGCGAGCGTCTCGAGACCCCGTTCGAATGCGTCGCGCGGGAGTGTGAGGAGGAATTGGGGTTGGTGCTGCGGCAGCACAACATGGTCTGGTCACGGGCGTTTAACAACGCCGTGACCGGCAAAGGAAACGTGTGGTTTTTCGTGGCAAAGCTGCCTGTGGATGCGGTTGAACAGGTTCGGTTTGGCAGTGAGGGCCAGCGTTGGACGATGATGTCAACGCAAGGCTATCTGTCGCATCCCAAAGCGGTGCCTGCGTTTCAGGGGCGTCTGCGGATGTGGATGGAGGTGTAAAGGCCCCCCCGCAACGTTTGCGGGGGGCAGGTGACGAACATCAGGAAGAACCAGTTCGTCGGGGAGTATCACCTGCCTCAAAGCTAGCATGGAAGAATCCACTGACCTAGCAGGGAATTCCTGACTAAAGGGTCAAAAGTGTTTTTGTTGTGAAATTACTACAGTCACAGGTAGAAACTGTGGTCTTTCTACATCGTATCCAGGATCGCCTGGGTCGCGGCACGTGGATCAGCGGCCTGCCAGATGGGTCTGCCGATGACGATGTGGTCCGCGCCGTCGCGCACCGCTTGGGCAGGTGTCGCGACGCGTTTTTGATCCCCCAATGCTGCGTTTTCGGGGCGCACACCGGGGGTAACGATCAACTTGCCTGCCGCTTCGGGCAGGGCGCGGATGGCTGCCGCCTCGCGGGGGGAGGCGATGACGCCGTCGGCGCCAGCGTCAAAGGCGCGGCCTGCGCGGGTCAGGACCAGATCGGCCAGATCGCCCGCCTGAATGAGGGACGCGTCAAGGTCGGCACGGTCGAGGGAAGTCAGGATTGTTACGCCGAGGATCTTGAGGTTCGTACCAGACGCCCCTTGTTTTGCGGCGCGCACGACATGCGGGTCGCCGTGCACGGTCAGGAAATCCAGATCGAATTGGGCAAGGCCGCGCACTGCCGCCTCAACCGTGGCGCCGATGTCAAACAGCTTCATGTCCAGAAAGATGCGTTTGCCGTGTTCCTGTATCAGTTCGTTGGCAAGCCCGAGGCCGCCGCCGGTCAGCATGCCCAGACCGATTTTGTAAAAACCAACGCTGTCGCCCAGTTTTTCTGCCAAGGCGAGGCCTGCAACGGCATTTGGCACATCAAGCGCTACGATCAGACGGTCATCGGGCATCAGCCTCTCCTTTGGTCAATTGCGTACATCGACTGCCTGAGCGTTCAGGTCACGTCAAGAGCGGGGCGCAGATGACAAGGTGCTGTGCCTGTTCAGGCGGCGAAACGGTTGCGATTGTTTAATAGGGATTGCAGCCATTTCGTCGGATCAAACGGGCGGCGTTTTGCAAGCTTGCAGTCCTGAACCGGCAGGACGGTCGAGGCAAGGCCGTTGGATTGGGTATGCAGGCGCTGTGCCTTGGTCTTGAGGCCTTTGGCAGCATCGGCAAACGACATGGTGATGGGCGCGGCGATGGCGCAGGCATACCGTGTTGCCTTGCCTTGATCATAAATTGTGACTGTGGCCTCAAACATCTGATTGGCCGCATTGTAAATGACATCTGTCAGTTGAACCGGGCTCGTAAACATAGGGTTTCCTATACTGTATGTTCTCAATGTTGAGCGATCTGTGCCGCTATCTTTGTAACAAGTGGGGATGCCAAATGGTTCCGCAAAGGGGGAATTACAGATTGTTGATAACCTTGAAATATAGTTAGCAATCAGGATTTTGACTTGGGGATAACGTTTGGTTTGGATGTAAAATCTGCGGCGTCTCTTGATCATGCCGCCGGAACTCCCATCTTTCTGTCAAGGCCCAAGAGGGTGCGTGCCGCAGAGCGGGCGTACAGCTTCAACGGGGCGCTTAACAAAAAAGGAGATACCCATGGACTTGAGCAAGTTCACGGAGCGGTCGCGCGGGTTTATTCAAGCCGCACAGACCATTGCGACACGTGACAATCATCAGCGATTGACGCCTGAACACCTACTTAAAGCATTGTTGGACGATGATCAGGGGCTTGCTGCCAATCTGATCAATGCGTCTGGCGGGGATGCCAAGCGCGTCACTCAGGCGATGGAGCTTGGCTTGGCCAAGATGCCGAAAGTCAGCGGCGATGCTGCGCAGACCTATCTGGATAATGCCACGACCAAAGTATTGGCCGAGGCTGAGGCGTTGGCCAAGAAAGCAGGCGACAGTTTTGTGCCTGTCGAGCGGATTTTGATGGCGCTGTGCATGGTCAAATCCGGTGCGAAAGTTGCATTGGAAGAAGGTAAAGTCACTGCACAAGGGCTGAACACGGCGATCAACGACATTCGCAAGGGCCGCACGGCGGACACGGCGAGTGCCGAGGAGGGCTATGAGGCGCTGAAGAAATACAGCACCGATTTGACAGCGCGCGCCGAAGAGGGCCGGATTGACCCGATCATCGGGCGTGACGATGAAATTCGCCGCACGATGCAGGTGTTGAGCCGTCGGACCAAGAACAACCCGGTGCTGATTGGTGAGCCGGGCGTCGGAAAGACCGCAATTGCCGAAGGATTGGCCCTGCGTATTGTGAACGGGGACGTGCCCGAGAGTTTGCGCAACAAAAAGTTGTTGTCGCTGGACATGGGGGCGTTGATTGCGGGCGCGAAATATCGGGGTGAGTTCGAGGAGCGGCTGAAAGCGGTTCTGACCGAAGTGACCGAGGCCGCGGGCGAGATTATTCTGTTCATCGACGAGATGCACACGCTGGTCGGTGCGGGCAAAGCGGATGGTGCGATGGATGCATCGAACCTGCTGAAACCAGCGTTGGCGCGGGGTGAACTGCACTGTATCGGTGCGACCACTTTGGATGAATACCGCAAGCATGTGGAAAAAGACGCAGCGCTTGCCCGGCGTTTCCAGCCGGTGATTGTCCAAGAGCCGACGGTGGAAGACACCATTTCGATTTTGCGCGGTATCAAGGAAAAGTATGAATTGCACCACGGTGTGCGGATTTCAGACAGCGCGCTTGTCGCGGCGGCGACGCTGTCACATCGCTATATCACGGACCGGTTCTTGCCGGACAAGGCGATTGACCTGATGGATGAAGCTGCCAGCCGTCTGCGGATGGAAGTGGACAGCAAGCCAGAGGAACTTGATGCGCTGGACCGCCAGATATTGCAGCTTCAGATCGAGGAAGAAGCGTTGAAGCTGGAGGATGATGTTGCGTCCAAAGACCGATTGGAGACCTTGCAAAAGGATCTGGCCGAGTTGCAGGAGAAGTCATCCGAGATGACAGCTGCGTGGCAGGCAGAGCGTGACAAGCTGGCTGGTGCGCGTGACATCAAGGAAAAGCTGGATCAGGCGCGGGCTGCTTTGGACATCGCCAAGCGTGACGGCAATTTGGCGAAAGCCGGTGAGTTGTCCTACGGGGTCATTCCGCAGCTTGAGAAAGAGCTGGAAGTCGCTGAATCCCGTGAGGACGGGATGATGGTCGAAGAAGCCGTGCGGCCCGATCAGATTGCGAGTGTTGTGGAGCGTTGGACAGGTGTGCCAGCGGGCAAGATGCTGGAAGGCGAGCGTGACAAGCTTTTGCGGATGGAAGATCAGCTGCATGGGCGTGTGATTGGTCAGGATCAGGCCGTCAAAGCCGTGGCCAATGCGGTACGCCGTGCACGTGCGGGTCTGAACGACGAGAACCGTCCATTGGGGTCGTTCCTGTTTCTGGGACCAACCGGTGTCGGTAAGACCGAGCTGACCAAGGCCGTGGCGGAGTTCCTGTTTGACGATGATAACGCGATGGTCCGTCTGGACATGTCGGAGTTCATGGAAAAGCACAGCGTGTCCCGTCTGATTGGTGCCCCTCCCGGCTACGTCGGCTATGACGAGGGCGGTGTTTTGACCGAAGCTGTGCGGCGCAGGCCGTATCAGGTGGTGTTGTTTGACGAGGTCGAAAAAGCGCATCCGGACGTGTTCAACGTGCTGTTGCAGGTTTTGGACGATGGTGTGCTGACCGATGGTCAGGGCCGCACGGTTGATTTCAAGCAGACGCTGATCATTCTGACGTCGAACTTGGGTGCGCAGGCGCTGAGCCAACTGCCGGATGGTGGTGATATGGTAGGTGCCAAGCGGGATGTTATGGACGCAGTGCGCGCACATTTCCGGCCCGAGTTCCTGAACCGTCTCGACGAGACGATCATCTTTGACCGTTTGGCGCGGACAGACATGGCCGGGATCGTAGAGATTCAGATGGCGCGTTTGCTGAAACGTCTGTCGGGTCGCAAGATCGCGCTGGAACTGGATGATGCGGCCAAGATTTGGCTGGCGGACGAAGGGTATGACCCGGTGTTCGGTGCGCGGCCTTTGAAGCGTGTGATTCAGCGGGCGTTGCAGGATCCCTTGGCAGAAATGTTGCTGGCGGGTGATGTGAAAGACGGTGATGTGATCACAGTAAGCGCTGGCGCCGACGGGTTGATCATCGGAGGCCATGTCGCGGCAAGCAACCGGCCCAAACCGGATGATGCTGTCGTGCATT
>JAFMHE010000177.1 GCA_017854675.1 Paracoccaceae bacterium
GCAGGTGATCCAGACCCTTGTCCATCCATTCCGCAAAGACCGGTTCCGTCTCATAAAGATCCTGCGCCATGCCTGCGTATTGCGCGCCGCCGCCGGGGAACATGAACACGACTTCGGGCTTGTCACCCAGCAGGTCATGAGTAAAGACGCGGCGCGGCTCACCGTTTTCCAGCAGTGCTGCGGCCTCTGCGTGGGTTTCGGCCACGACAATGCGGCGCTTGGCAAATCCGCGACGGCCTTCCTTCAACGTATAGGCGACATCGGCCAGCGGTTGTTCGGGATGCGCGCGCAGGTGTGCGGCAAGGGCGGCAGTATTGGCGTCAAGCGCCGCCTTTGAATGGCCAGAGATACACAATGCGTGAAACGGCCAATCGCTTTCGTCAGAGGCTGCGCGCACAGGGGCTTCTTCGATGATCGCATGGGCGTTTGTCCCACCCACACCAAGCGCGTTAATTGCTGCACGGCGCGGTGTATCTGCGGCGGGCCAGTCATAAAGCGTATCGTTCACACGAAACGGGCTGCCCTCGAACGGAATGGCAGGGTTAGGTGCCTCATATCCCAGCGAGGGCGGGATTTGTTTGTGGTGCAGGGCCAGCGCCGCCTTGGCGAGGCCCGCAATGCCTGCCGCTGTATCCAGATGGCCGATGTTGGTCTTGACCGAGCCGAGGCGCGCAAAATCGACCGCATCTGTCTGGCTGCGGTAGGCTTCCGTCAGGGCCGCGACCTCAATCGGATCACCAAGATAGGTGCCGGTGCCGTGACATTCGACCATGCCGATGCTTTGTGCGGCAACACCTGCGGCGTCCAGCGCCTGAATGATGGCGGCAGATTGTCCATCGACGGACGGGGCCAGATAGCCCGCCTTGGCAGCACCGTCGTTGTTGACGGCAGAGCCTTTGATCACGGCCCAGATGTGATCGCCGTCGGCAATGGCATCCGACAGGCGGCGCAGCGCAACAGCACCCGCGCCGGAACCAAAGACGGTGCCTTGGGCGCGGTGATCGAACGCATGGCAATGACCGTCGGGGGACAGGATTTCGTTTTCCTTGAACAGATAACCACGGCCTTGCGGCAGCTCAATCGTGACACCGCCTGCGACGGCCATATCGACCTCACCCGCGTTCAGCGCCTGACAGGCATAATGGATCGCCACCAGCGAGGTCGAACAGGCCGTTTGCAGGTTGATCGACGGCCCTTTCAGGTCGAACACATGGCTCACCCGGGTCGACAGGAAATCCTTGTCGTTGCCGGTGTGGCGCAGCAAAAACATGCCAACGTCATCAACCAGATCAG
Organism: Paracoccaceae bacterium; assembly: GCA_017854675.1. Lineage (GTDB taxonomy): Bacteria > Pseudomonadota > Alphaproteobacteria > Rhodobacterales > Rhodobacteraceae > Sulfitobacter. Next base: position 1,294 of record JAFMHE010000177.1, read on the forward strand.
GGTTGGAGCAGATGTTGAAATAGAAATAGCTGCCCATGCCGCAGCCTGCATAAACACCGATGGGGCCATTGATGCTTTCCGGCGGACGCCCGCCCTGCTCCATCGCCTCCCACGCGACCTCAAGAAATTTGCGGTGTTGCGGATCAAGGATAGCGGCATCTTTGGGGGAAAAGCCGAAAAATTCGGGATCAAATGTATCAAACCCGTCCAGCACGGCGGCGGCGGGCACATAGTTCTTGCGGGCAATGTTTTCGGGGCTTTCACCGGCGGCCAGCAGGTCTTCTTCGGAAAGGCGACGGATGGATTCAACACCGTCCCGCAGATTGGCCCAATAGGCATCGACCCCTTGCGCACCGGGTACGTTGACAGACATGCCGACGATCGCAATGTCTTCTGAAACGCGCTGCTTGCGCTTTGTATCGTCCATGTCTCGTACCCCAACTTTCAGACCCGCATCTGGCAGGTATGCGCCGCAAAAGGGATTTTGGGCTGCCCTTCCGCTTCAACCGCGAAATTGAGGCCATTTTGTGCCGCTAATTCCGCGAACCCGTGACTTTTGACACCTCAAGCCCCTAAAATGGGGGTTCAGAGCGTGCCTTACCAGTATATGCGCCGTAAACATGCGTTTCCACAATGGAAACAATTGCGGCATTTTCCCCGCAAATCAACGCCGGACAATGCGTTGAAGAAACGTATTTGCCCCGCTTGACTACAGAACCGTACGCTTGCCCAGTGGGCGATGTGACGAACCACCCAGAATGGACCGCACCTTGGACGGATCGCCCACCTTGGCGTTCTGTGCGGCCACCCGTTCGGCAAACCCGAGGATGGCGCCAGCGGTCAGCCATGTCAGTGGCGTTACCGTCGCATTCAGCAGTAAATCCATCAGGTTTATGCCCAGCATCAGACACAAAGGCGCAAGGAAAGGCGGCAGCACCGTTTGCAAGCGCATCGACCGCCAAGCCAGAAACAGCGGCACCGCCATCAGACCGAATTCGCACAGGTATCCAAGCCAGCCAAACGTGCCAAACGTCACAATCCACTGGCCATCCGGGATCGACAGGATCTCTCCCGTTTCGGGATGCCGGACCAGATTGCGACCATAACCGCCCCATCCGAACAGTTCTTTGTCGGCAGCACGCTCCAGCAAGGCACCCTCGTTGTAGAAACGATACGCAAGCGATGCGCCACGCGCCGGATTGTATGCATTGGCCTGTTCAAGGATCCATTCAAGCGGCACCAGTTGCAAATTGCGCAGCATCGGATAGCCCACAGCAACAAAGCCGAACACAATCGCTAGCCTGATCTGCCAGCGCGGCGGTATGACAAACACAATGGGCGTCAACACCAGCGCGTAGGCAAAGGACGCAAGGCTTTTGCACAGGACTAGAACAACAAAGAGATAGCCGACCACCATGTACATTTTCAAACGGTCCTGCACCGGCGCGACGCGGGCCATCGCGGTTGCGGACAGCAGGCCGAACACCATAAACAACGCCAGCCAAAGCCCGTGCGCCAGGAAAACAATCGGTCTGAACCCGCCCGCGCGCATCATCTGCTCGAACGAGTGTTGAAAGAACCCGTAGACCCAGACGTGCATTTGTGGGCTCAGCCGGATTTCGATCAGCGAGGGGATCGTGTAAATCAGCGCCCCTACCATAAAGGCCAGACACAGTTCGTACATCCCTTTTTCGGTGCCCAGAAACTGGCGCGCCAAAAAGAACGGAAGCAGCAAGAGAATCTGGCCAATAACCACAGAAAGGGTATCGCGCAACGACTGCCCCGGCAGAATGCCCGTGACAAAGGTGATCGGCTCGGACCCGCCCAGCACCTCGAATATGATGGGGTCCAGATTGGTCAGCACCGAAGGCACCGTGCACAGCACGAAACCGATCAGCAACCACCGTGCCAATTGATTTTCAGGCAAGAAATTGATCCGCTGTTTTTTGACAAACATCACCAGCAACACGGCACTGATTGCGGGGATCGTCAGCTTGTCCATGTCTGGAACCAGCGGCAAATTGAACTCTGTCGATTGCGGTAAGGCCAGATAGCCCCCCAGAATCGACCAGATGATCGCGCGCTCGATCTCCATCTTGCGAAACAGCAAGACACATACCAAGGGCCATACAATCAGAGCCAGATATGCAAGCGAATTTCCCATGAATGCCTTTTGCGATTGGACAGGTGGTTTCGTATTCCGCGAATTACCATCTGGCGTCCGCTGTGTCATCCCGTTAGGTTTTGTATGCTGGGCGTATCCAAGATCAAGGACACCCCTTAACCAATTGTATTAAAACCTTAAATTATAATGAGGGTGGCGCGACTGTTACCCGTTTGTGACAGGTCAACACCGGAGGTCGATTTGAAATTTGGCAAAACTAACCGCGAAGTTGAGGTCAATATACCGACCAAGGCCGCATTGTTTCGCACCATTCAGGACAGGCTGAAGCAACGGTCGGGATTCGCGCTTGCCACTCTGAACCTTGATCACCTCACAAAACTGCCGACTGATAACGCCTTTCTAGCGGCTTACCGTGCGCATGATCTGGTGGTGGCGGACGGGCGTCCGGTGATCTGGTTGTCGCAGCTTGCGGGCCAACCGGTTGAACTGATGCCCGGTTCTGACATGATCGTGCCGCTGTGTGCCATATGTGCCGAGGAAAATCGCCCCATCGCCCTGATCGGAAGCAGTGACGCGGCGCTTAACGGTGCAGCCAAGGCGCTCAAAGCGCGCGTTCCGGGGCTTGAGGTCGCATATATCCATGCACCGCCCTACGGGTTTGACCCGCAAGGCGCGCAGGCCGATGACATCTTGCACGATCTGGCCACCAGCGGATCGGCGCTGTGTTTTATCGCTTTGGGCGCACCAAAACAGGAAATATTCGCCGCGCATGGACGAAAATTTGCACCAAACGTCGGGTTTGCCTCCATTGGTGCCGGTCTGGATTTCCTGTCAGGCCATCAAGTGCGTGCACCCAAAATCATGCGTATTCTGGCCCTCGAATGGCTGTGGCGCGCGGCGCAAAGCCCGCGCCGTATGATGCCACGCTATGCAAAATGTTTCGCTATTCTGCCGGGGCTGGCCCTGCGCGCGATCAGACAACGCTGATCATTTATATTCGATAATGCGCGACGGACCCCGCCGCAGTTTGCCGACGTAATATTGCAACGCCCCGCGCGCTTCGGCAAATTTCGAGAGGGTTGTATAGAACGCCCAATCCATCCCCTGCCCGCGTGACAATCGAAGCACCTGTAATGGATAGATCAGGGTCAAAAACAGACACCAAGGCGACACAAAAACCGCCAGCAGAAAGATAACCAAAGGCATTACCGCGCCCCAGATCAGCGCCCGCCGCGTCTCTGAAACCCAATGCCGCTCAGGCGCGCGGCCATGCAATGCGGCCCCTTCGGCAAAGGCATGACCCGCGCGCACAGCGCGACGCCACCATTGGCCAAGCCCTGTGATGGCCGCATCATGCCATGTCATTTCAGCGTCGATCCGCCAGATTTGCCAGCCGAGTTTGCGCATCCGCAGGCACATTTCGGGCTCTTCCCCAGCAATCAGATCATCGCGGTAGCCCCCCACAGCCGCTAGCGCCTCACGGCGGATGAGTGCATCGCCGCCACAAGCCTTCGCCGCGCCAATGGGGGTATTCCATTCCGCGTCAATCAAGCGGTTGTAAACCGACGCCTCCACAAACCGTTCGCGGCGGCGCCCGCAGACCACCGCAACCTTTGGATGATCCGCCATAAACGCCAGCGCCGTTTCGATCCAGCCCGCGCGGACCGCACAGTCACCATCAAGAAACTGAACAAAATCTGCCTGTTCATTGACCGCCGCAATGCCTGCGTTGCGCGCGCGCGCCGCCGTGAAGGGCTGCGTCATGTCGAGCGCAATCACCTGCGCGCCTGCCGCCGTTGCAGCCTCAACCGACCCATCGGTTGACCCGGAATCTACATAAATGATCTGCCCAACCTGCCCTTGCAAGGCATCCAGACAGGCGATCAGGCGCGCGCCCTCGTTTCGGCCAATAACAACGGCGGCGACAGTCATTCACGGACCTCCCGCGCCCATGCCTCATACGCTGCGCTGCTCTCGATAAAACCGGCACGCACCAGCAGTTCTGCCCGGTTCCAGCGGCGGGCAGTGAGGGAAAACAGCGACGCGTCTGGTGCATCGTAACCCAATTCCGTGGCCTGAGCATAACTTTTTAACACTGCGGTAACATCCCCAAAGCGACCGGCGCATGGTGTGCCGCATTCGAACGCTACCGTTGCATCCGGCCCGTTGTAAATCAACGGGGTGCAGGAGGCAGGAACCCCGTCCGCATCAAGGTAGGATTTTCGCGAACCCGAAGGCGTTCCCGCCTGATCAGCGCTAAGGTGCAAAGATGACAGATCAAAATACACACATTCTGCGATTTTTTGCTGCAAATTCAGTGAAGTTAAAGAACCAAGCGCGCCTTTGGGAAACATCGCCAAGCGGTGCGCGCGCAGGGCCGTCGCACCTCGCGCCTCAAGATAGCCCGTCAGCCCGCGCAGCTCCAATGTACCGTCCGAGGCAAAGGCAAGCAATTCATCAGAGTGCACCATAAGACACCAGCGATTAGCGCCATATGTGTCGGCCAAATACGCCAGTACACGAGGTTCCGGGACACTGACGCGCAGTCCGTTTTCAACGATAATACTGCCGGGCAGTGCTTTGATCTGGGCAAGTGCTGCGGCCGGTGTGCCGGACGCAAAGAAAACGAAATGCGACGCACCCAACGCCCGGTAATGCGCGTGGAACGCCTCAAGATCACCAACCCGCCACCGGGGCACCAGCACGACGATTGCATCCGGGGGCACGTTATCGGGCTTGGGCCCATGCAGATGACGCGCCGCGCGGGCAAAGCGGACAGCGTGCCGTCGTGTGGTCGCGCGTTGCCAGTTGCGGCGTAAATGAGAGATCATTCCGTTCACGTCCGGGTGATACGCCAGCATCATGCTTCGGTCCATCGCCCAAACCAGTTGCATCCTTCACCTGTGACTTCGCCAGCACTGCCTTGGTGCCGGCAGCGCCATCATGCGACACTATCTGGTCCCACGGGTTTGGCCCTGCGGGGGGCTGATGCTGTTGGCGACGCTGCGCAATTCGGGTGAATAAAGTGTTTGTCGCGCGCGCCCGGCATGTTTTGAAGCGTATAGCGCAAGGTCAGCGTCCGACAGCAGCTCTTCCAGACTTGGCGCGTTGCCCGATTGCATCCAGACCGTGCCGATGCTGGCCGATACACGGCAATCCTCGCCCTGAAACGGAATAGGTGCTTTTAGGCGATCAATAATCCGGTGAGCCACAAGCCGCAGCACGTCATCGCAACGCACATCAGGCAAAACGATGGTGAATTCATCGCCGCCGACCCGCGCGACGATGTCGTTTCCGCGGGTTTCCTCAACCATGATACGGGCCACTGTCTGCAACACATGATCACCCGCAGCATGGCCCAGCGTGTCATTCACGGCTTTGAAGTAATCAAGATCAATCTGCATGACAGCGAAAAAAGACGACGAATCCAAAAGCCGCTTGAGCACCGTATCCAGTGCGCGCCTGTTCTTGAGACCTGTCAGCGTGTCGGTAAAAGCCTGCTCTTCCGCTGCGATCTTGGCACCTTGCAGACGGATGTTCAGACGGCGCGATGCTTCCATTGCGGCGGTTTTGGCCTCAACCAGATAAAGCATTTCAATGGCCAGGTCGGTGGCCGCGAAATCCGCGTTCGTGAGCGAGTAATCGCGAACCCCGTCAATGATCGAGATGCCGAAACTGAGATTGATGATTGATGCACCGTCGTGCGCGTCATGACCGCCCAGCATCGGGACGATGATCCCCTTGAGAGAGGTACGCGGTGGCCTGCGCAGTTCAAGGTGGAGTTTGAGGTCTTGCGATGACGCCAGATCAGCAAACTGCGTGACCGCACGGGGGCGTTTGACATTGAACACCTCCAGAAATCGCATCGTTCGCAAATCGGTGTGCGCGCTTAGCTTTTGAGCGGTCGGGCCAGCATGCGTGATGTGACCTGTGGCGCTGACCACCAGATGCATGGGGCACAAGGCGTCAAGCACGCTCTCGATTGACGTGCTGGTCATCCTGTCACGCGCCCCAGTTCAAAGCTGCGCCCTTCGGCAAAATCGACCGCAACCAACGTGATCGAAACCACCTCGGCCC
>JAFMHE010000178.1:0-2849 GCA_017854675.1 Paracoccaceae bacterium
ACATCCTCGATCATTGTCGCCTCAAGGGCTTGCGTCACCTTGGCAATAGAACCGGGCGCGTAAAGCCCCATCGCACGGGCCAATTGGCCGTAGGTTATCGGCATATCTGCGGCAAACTGGTTAGTGAGATGCGCGCGGATGCGGTCCCGCAATGCGCTGCTTGCAGTCGCAGCTTTTGCAGCAGCGCGCGGGGCAGGGATTTCATGGGCGCTGCCATCCGCCGCGACTTCTGCCGCCCAGACACGGCTGCTGGAGCGGACGATCAGGCGCGTCTTTCCCGCGTCCGCCTCTGTGCCGGTTTCAGATTGGCTGACGACTTCACCCGATTGCAGGGCCGCCCGCAGGGTTTGGGTGTCCATGCCCAGACGGGGTGCAAGATAGTCGGGAGAGATCAGAAATTGGCCATCTTCTTGCATGATCGCATCGGGGGGTACGGGCCGGTATAGCAAAGGACGCCTTGGCAGTTGGGCTTTGTCGGGTCCGGAGCTGTAATAGGGGGTTTCGCCCGAGGCATGATCCGTCACGTCAATGATATCGCGCACTTCAGGCACTGCGGCACGGATCATCGTTTCGACCCCGCCACGCAGCGTTGCAGCAGAGGCGGCGCAGCCCTGACAGCCACCTGACATCAGCATCCTGACAACGCCGTCCTGCACGTCAGTCACGGCCACGTGCCCGCCGTGGCTGGCAATCGCGGGGTTTGCCTGAAGATCCAGAACCTCTTGGACCGCCAGATGGATTTCGGCGTCAGTACGCCCTTGGCCAGAAGTCCTGAGGGTTTTGCCTAAAGGCGCAGAAGAAATCGCAAGGGTGTTTCGAATTGCATCGGCAATCGGGCGTTTCAGGTCGTCCCAATGGCTTTGACTGGTTTTGATCACGGCCACAACCGCGCCCGAGACATCAATCATTTTCACACCGGAAACCGCGAACAGCGCCTCTGCCAAGGGTGCGCCTTGTGCCGCAGCTGCGTCGGGGAAATGTGCCGATGCGCCGTCCTGAATGTCGTTGTCCAACACAAAGCGCAGGGCATGCGGATCAGTGGGCGACGTTTCGGCGCGGATACGCAGGGGGATGGTTATTTCAGACATCCTCAACCTCTGCGGCTATCATGCTGCGCAGGTGGTCAAAGGTGTAAATCCCCGAACTGTGGCCGTCGCTAAAGCTGACGCCGATGGCATAATTGCCTAGGCTCCAGATACGGGTCGGCATGATGTTCAGCGGGACAGTGGACGGCACCAGCACGGCGCGCCCGCTCATCTCGTCAACACAGGCTGCACAGCGACAGGCCAAACGTAAGTCGCGCACGTCGATAGTTTGCGCATGGCCGTCTTGCCAATGCACGACCAAACGGCGCCCGCCCTCGTGATCGAGCGCTATTGGAACTTCGGCGGCACCGTCTGAGTGGGCAGCACCGGCTGACGCCTTTGGTTTGCTGGCATCATCGTCCCAGTGCCAGTCAAAGGGTGTCGGAATGCCGGCGGTGGGTCGCGTGCGCCCGGACAGGATCGCGGCAATGTCGCGGTAGGCTGCCGCCGCAGGGGTGTCAGGGTGGGCGGCTATCAGGGGGCGCCCTTCGTCACCGCAATCAACGATTGCGGGATCAAGCGGGATGGCACCAAGAAACGGCACACCAAGGCTGGCTGCGATCCTGGCACCACCGCCTTGATGGAAGATATGCGTGACCTCGTGGCATGTGGGGCAGGTAAACCCGCTCATGTTCTCGACGATGCCAAGGATGGGCACCTTGACCTGCTCCATCATGCGAATGCCGCGTCTGGCGATTTTCAGGCTGACATCCTGCGGCGTGCTGACAACAACTGCGCCGGTCAGGGGAAAGGCTTGCGCCAGCGTCAGTTGCGTGTCGCCGGTGCCGGGCGGCAGGTCAAGGATCAGATAGTCGAGCGTGCCCCAATCCACCTCCAGAATGAACATACGCAGGTATTTCGTGACCATTGGGCCGCGCAGAATTGCAGGCTTGTCATCATCGGTCAGCATGCCCATCGACATGACTTTGATCCCATGTGCCTCAGCCGGGATCACCTTTCCCTTAGGCGACATTGTGGGGGCTTTGCCGGTCTCAATTCCCAACATTCCGGGCACAGAGGGGCCGTAAAGATCAGCGTCCACCAGCCCGACAGCTGCGCCTTGGGCCGCCAAGGCCAGCGCCAGATTGGTGCTGACAGTGCTTTTGCCGACGCCGCCCTTGCCGCTGGCCACGGCGATGATCTGCCCCAGATGCGCCATGCCGGGGTCAGCAGTGGCGCTGGATGTGGCTTGTGCCGTTGTCATGAGGTTTCCTTTGATTTGAGGCGAGGCATCGCTGCCTTTCGGCCTTTGTTTGCGGCAAAATTCACGCAAAGACAGCCAAGTTCGTCAGGGGCCAGTTCAGCATCGACACAGGCGCAATGACTGACCGCGTCGCAGCATGAAAAATGTCTGCAATCGCCGCATGTGCCAAAAGCCACGGTGTCGCGGGCATTGGCCAGTTCTCCGGCCAATGCGGGTAAAGCCTGCCGCAAAGCTGAGTGCAGCTTGCCTTCGAGCCGGTCAATGGCGTTTGTCAGGCGGTGCAAGGGATCATGATCCATGATTGCCTGCCCGCTGTCCGTCAGGTCCACCCGAACACTGCGGCCATCACCCGATGCCTGATGTCGGGCAAGATAGCCTTTTTGCATCAGGGATTTGATGATTTGTGATGCCGTGCCGCGTGTCGTGGCATGAAAGCTGGCAAAGGCGGATGGCGTCCGGGAAAGATGATTGGCACGCGCAAAAAACTGCATGGCTGTCCATTGTGCCGATGTCAGGTCAGACCTTGCGTCGGTCCCGCGTGCCGCCCGCCCGATATAGAC
>JAFMHE010000178.1:3202-5021 GCA_017854675.1 Paracoccaceae bacterium
CGTTCTTAGTCCTTTGAGAAAGCACTGAACCCTGTACCGACCAAATCCCCAATATAAGCTCTGGCTTGAGCTGGATCGATTGCGACAATACTGGGACGGCAGGCAAGAGAAACCAACCCATGCACCGAAGCCCAAAGCTGGAGGAAAAATTGCCGGTGTTGTTCCGATTTAGGGTCTGCTTCGCCTGCTCTGATCAACATTTCCAAGAGGCCCAATTGAAAATCCTGAACTTTCGTCTCAAGCGGAAAATTCGATCTGTACTCAAACAGCAACCACCACCTTTGCGGCTCAGCAACTGCAAAATCAAAATACGCTTCACCCAAAGCAACAACGCGGGATTGTTTGTCGGACGCGGGCAGGTCAACGGCCTTATGCAATGTCTCTGAGAGCATCACCGCAGATTTCGAGATAACGGCGCGTACGACCGCATCGAGATCGCCAAAAGCATTATAAAGCGAACCAACAGACACGTCGATTTCTCTGGCCAGCCGCCGCGCGCTGAGAGCGTCGACCCCTTCTTCGAGGATGATGCTCTCGGCAATTGGTGTTGCCCGCTCACGTATGTCTGCGAGGTTCGTCTCTCTTTTTGAAGGGCGCTTTTCTTTGGTCATACGTCCGTACCTGAGACAAGTTTCGACGCATGTCAAACTTTAGAAACCAACAACCTTGCCGGGGGTTATTCTGTAGATTTCCGACGCCAGCTTGTGCGCGCTCATAAAGCGCGAGATCGAACCAAATGTTGCAGTCGCAACCTTCGGTCCATGATCTTCGGTGGTCATCGCTTTCGACGAAGCAGATGCCAGAAACCGTTTTATACCACCAACCCTGATTTGCTGGGGCTGAAAATAGGCCGCTATATTCGCTTTGATTTGGGGCTTGCTTTTGGTGCCGTAAATGCTTGCCATTATGATATCCAGCGTGTGTTCGGTGCAGTTCTGAAACTGGTCGGTATTAGGGTTTGAAAGCACTGAATAGCTCGGGTTATGCAAGGCAGAATATGTCGGGCTGGCGATCACTTTCAGCAGCTTTCTCTGCAACCTGACATCGGGAATGATAACGCCGACATCCAGCCGATGGGCACCCGCCAAGAAATCTGCCGGCGTGTCTTGTACCAGATTGCTGCGGGATTGATCGTTGGGGGTTTGGTAGAGGTTGTAGACTTGGTAACCACGCCCGGTGCTGCCATCCGCGCGTTTGATATTTGAAAACACCCAGAAACCAACGTGTGTGTACTGAACGCCGGGTGGCAGTATCGCGGGGTCGCGGCCCATCCGGGCGACGATTGCAACATTAGCACCTCGGGCGGCAAGGTCTTGCTGAACACGGTTGGCGAATGCCGCGACATCAGCTTGTGGCAACTTGGGGTTACCAGCCTCGCTGCTGCCTGCCGCCGCGAATGACGGGAGCAGGGTCAGGAAAATCATACATATGAAGGAAAATAGACGTGTCATTGTGCGTCCCTTTAATGATCAGAAAGGGTTGGCGCACCATTTGGTGCAACGACAGGCCCGGTGACTGCTTCATCTGTGCCCGCTCTGTAAAGGTCGCTTCCTACCTCGAGCGCAGCCTCTCCGATTTCTTCTAGGGCAGCACCAGATACAGTGAGGGTCGAACCAACGATCAAGATGGGCACCGAAGTTACTGTCGCTACGCCGGTTGATATGGCTGCCGAGCCGTGGCTTACAGCTTGGCCGCTGTGGTTTGCAGCCCGTGCCAGATGTTGATCGCTTGGCCCTGCAAGGGACGGGGTAACAACGAAGGCTAGTATCAATGCGGATAGTGTCGAGCGAATGATCATGGGGCTTCTCCATTTGTGAAC
>JAFMHE010000178.1:5312-7451 GCA_017854675.1 Paracoccaceae bacterium
GGTGTTGAATGTCGGTGCCGGGGATTGCAACTTTAGGCACAATTGAGCCGAGAGGATCGTTCATGCAAGATTGGCCCGCAACGATAACAGATATGATATCCGTCGAGACGCATTTTGGCAGGACTGGCGTCAAGTGTTTCTCTGACAGACCTGAGGACCTAAATACGATGGTGCAGCAGGCGGTTGCACGCAATCCCGAGGGCGAAGCGTTGGTTTGCGACGGACTTCGCCTGACATATCGCCAGCTTGATGATCAAGTTGCAGGAGTGGCCGCCAGTCTTGTCGGTCTTGGTCTCACCAAAGGCGACCGCATTGCGTTACTGTTAGCAAATGGGCCTGAATTTTTGATTGCGTTGCTTGCCAGCCTTCGCATCGGAGCAATCGCTGTCCCGATTAATGTGCGCGAACAAACACCAGAACTGAAACACATTCTGAACGATTGCGGGGCCGCATTGCTTGTCCATGACGCGGCTATCGCAGAACGGCTGCCCGCAGATGCCGACCTGCCAGCCCTACAGCGTCGGTTAAGTGTTGGCGGCTCGGTGGCAGGGTCGGAGGCGTTTGAGACGCTTGCCGGATCTACTGCCGCCTTTGCGCCTGTTCTGGTTGATGAGGAGGAGACTGCCGTCATCCTTTATACGTCCGGAACAACCGGTCAACCCAAGGGTGCAATGCTGACCCATCTCAATATAATCCATTCAGCGATGCATTTTGAACTGTGTATGGAACTGGGCGCGCGCGAGCGATCTTTGCTTGCTGTGCCTGCCTCACATGTGACCGGACTGGTTGCGACGCTGTTCACGATGTTGCGCACAGCCGGGTGCAGCGTGATCATGCGGAGCTTCAAGGCGGATGACTTTCTGGCGCTCGCTGCGCGTGAAAAAGTCACTCAAACGCTGATGGTTCCAGCAATGTACAACCTGTTTTTGTTACGCTGTAAGGTTGCTGATTACGATTTGTCTCATTGGCGGATCGGGGGATATGGCGGTGCCCCCATGGCTGAATCGACCATTCATGAACTCAGTCAAAAGCTCCCCAGTCTGATCCTCGTCAATGCCTATGGCTCGACTGAATTGACCTCACCTGCAACCATTTTACCGCTGGGGTTCGGGGCGGAGCGGTCTGATAGCGTTGGCATCGCGGTGCCTTGTTGTGAAATCAGGATCGTTGATGCGCAGGGCCAAGATGTAGAACCGGATGAACCGGGTGAAATCTGGATCAAAGGTCCGATGGTCGTGCCCGGTTATTGGAATAATGCGACAAAGACAGCGCAGGAATTCCAAGACGGTTATTGGAAAAGTGGCGATATCGGATCACGTGATGCGCAGGGATTTGTGCGTCTGCATGACCGCAGCAAAGATATGATCATTCGCGGCGGATATAACATCTATAGCGCCGAGGTCGAGAACGCGTTGACCGCCCATGCATCCGTCATCGAATGTGCGGCCGTCGGCCAGCCCGACCCTATTCTGGGTGAGAAACTGCATGTCTTCGTGCATAGCAGTGATCCCAAATTGGACGCTGAAATAGTCAAAGTGTATTGTGCCGCACATCTGGCTGATTACAAAATACCTGATTTTGTGACGTTTAGCGCCGATCCGCTGCCGCGCAATGCGAACGGTAAGATAATCAAGAAAACACTGCGCGATATGGTCTAGGCCAGCATTCCATTGATGACTGTTTCTGCCAGCGTATCCGCGATCCGCATTTGATCTGCGTGGCTTTGCTCGGGGCGGACACGGTACCAATCGACCAGAGAATTGAGCGCGCCCAAAATTGCGCGACCTGCGATGGCCACATCCGGCGTTGACAGCGTACCGTCCTGAAGGCCCTGTTGCAGTACCGTGCGGTACAGGTCTTCGTACGCGTTGCGTTGCGCGATCAGTTCGTTCAGGACCTCGCGGTCCGCGCCCAGTTCGGGTCCGTGAAGGTAGCTATTTACACCCTGGCGAATGCTGCGCTGGAAGGGGAGGGTGTCCATCATCACCCGTCCATGCGCCATTGCCATCGCCATCAATTTTTCGTTTGCAGGCATGGGTTTGCTGACAATTGGCAGAACGGCATCAAAACAGAATTGCATGGCTTGGCGGTAGACCGCGAAAAAGATTTCGTCCTTGGATGCAAAGTGGTGATAGACCC
>JAFMHE010000179.1 GCA_017854675.1 Paracoccaceae bacterium
CATCAGGGGTTGAACCTGCGGCATTTGGCGGTTGAAACGCCTGATGGGATTTGCACGATCGTGGTTTACCCGCAGAAAAAGCATGACGCATACGTCACACACGAGGTGATGTATTGCGGCGATCAAGATCTCTTTGCCCAATATGCGGAACGCATCGCGGGGGCCGTGTTGCCCGCGCGTGAGACGATTTTGTCGTTGGACAGGCGGTTTGCGCGGGACGGCATTGAATGTGACGATGTGCGCGAATTCGAGACGCCACGATTTTGCCAGCGTGGCCTTCTGGAATGGTCCGAGATTGATATGCTGTATTCAGAGTGTGTGCTGCTGCCGATCAAGATCCATTAGCTGAGGTGACGTGCGCGCGCGCCACGTTCGATTGCGGCGGCGTGCAAACGGTCGATGTTCAGCTCATAGCGGATTTCTTCGAGCAGGCGCAATTCGGCTTCTTCCAACGTTCCATCTGCGGCGGCGACATCACAGGCGAGCGCATAACCGGTTTCATGGAGGCGGTCTGGTAGCGCTTCGCGGATAAGGCCGAACAGGGCGTCCAGGCCGTCCTCTTGCTCAAACAAATCAAGTACCGTTTTGCTGATCGTGCTCATGCGGTCGATATCATAATCGGCAAAGATCGGCAGCAGATTTACGGCGGCCTGAATTTTTATCAGTTCAGCGGTGCGAATGTCCTCATCCGAGGCAGAAACCGCGACCATGAGCGCGACAAGGCAATCCTGTGCGCTGAGCGCAAGTGACGGGGCGTCGGGCATTTGGGGAAGTCCTTTGATCAGGCGGTGTTGCAGCGCAGAATATTGACGCTTGGGGGGGGACGCAATAGGTAGCGGACCAGCCCTGCGTATAGTGCGTGGAATCGGCGGAAATTGGATGATCAGACATGTCAGAGATGCTTGAAGCGGCAATGAACAGCAAAGCGTGGCCTTTTGAAGAGGCGCGTGCAGTTTTGAAACGCTACGCATCCAAGGCACCCGAAAAGGGGTATGTACTGTTTGAGACCGGTTATGGTCCGTCCGGCTTGCCGCATATCGGGACCTTTGGCGAGGTCCTGCGCACCACGATGATCAAGCGCGCGTTTGAAGAGATTTCAGATATACCGACCAAGTTGATCTGTTTCTCGGATGATCTGGACGGTATGCGCAAGATCCCAAGCAATGTGCCGCAGCAAGAAATGCTGGCGCAACATATGCACAAGCCGCTGACAAGCGTTCCGGACCCGTTTGAGCAGTTCGAGAGTTTTGGTCATCATAACAACGCCATGTTGCGGCGGTTCTTGGATACCTTCGGATTTGAGTACGAGTTCTATTCGGCGCGGGAATTTTACCGGGATGGGCATTTTGACGAAATTCTAAAGCGAGCTTGCGAACGATACGACGAAGTCATGAAGGTAATGTTAAAGTCGCTGCGCGAAGAACGGCAGCAGACCTATTCAATTTTTCTACCCATTCACCCCGAAACCGGCCGGGTCTTGTACGTGCCAATGAAAAAAGTTGATCCCGCTAATCATACAGTCACATTTGACGATGAAGGTGGTCGCGAATGGACACTGCCGGTAACGGGCGGGAACGTAAAACTGCAGTGGAAGCCTGATTTCGGCGCGCGTTGGGCAGCGCTGGATGTCGATTTCGAGATGTATGGAAAGGAACACGCGACCAATACGGCAATATACGATCAGATATGTGAGATTTTGGGCGGCCGGAAGCCGAACCATTTTAGCTATGAACTGTTCTTGGATGAGAATGGGCAGAAGATTTCAAAGTCTTCGGGCAATGGCATTTCGATTGATCAGTGGCTTAGCTATGCGAGCACGGAAAGCCTGTCGTATTTTATGTATCTCAAGCCAAAAACGGCGAAACGGATGCATTTTGATGTGATTCCGAAGGCTGTTGATGAATATCATCAGCAACTCCGGGCCTATGAAACACAGGATGCAAAGGGACGATTGAACAACCCCGTGTGGCATATCCACGGGGGTGATGTGCCAGTGTCGGATATGGTTGTACCCTATTCAATGTTGTTGAACCTAGCGTCCGTGTCGTCGGCTGAAGAAAAATCGCAACTATGGGGGTTCATTCAACGCTATGCACCAGAAGCAACGCCGGAAACGAACCCGGGCATGGATGCGGCAGCAGGGCATGCGGTGCGGTACTACAACGACTTTGTGAAGCCAGCGAAAGTGTTCCGTGCGCCGAGCACCCTGGAACGTGAAGCGTTGGAGGAATTGCGCGACAACCTGAAATCCTGGGAAGGTGGGTTAGACGCCGAGGCGTTACAGACCATGGTTTTCGCGGTAGGCAAGGAGCGGTTTGACCCACTGCGCGACTGGTTTACGGCGCTTTATGAAGTGTTGCTGGGTGCCAGCCAAGGACCAAGATTTGGCGGGTTTATTGCCCTTTATGGTGTCGCAGAGACGGTTGAGTTGATTGAAGATGCGCTGGCCGGGAAGCTTGTCTCTGCGTGATTGCCTTGTCTTGCACCGTACTCGCGTTAGGTTTTCGAGTTAACAATGGGAGAGGTGGAAAAATGCGGATAGGTCTATTAAGTTTGGTGGCCGGGCTGATCATGTCTGCTCTATTCGCGTCAGGCGCGGCAGCGCAACAAGCCGAAATTGAGCGCACCATCAGCAGTCAGATGGAGGCGTTCAAGGCTGATGATTTCGAGGAGGCATTCACCTTTGCCTCGCCCCGGTTGCAGCGGCTGTTCCAAAACCCGCAAAACTTCCAGCGTATGGTAACGGAAAGCTACCCGATGGTGTGGCGGCCCGGAGAAATAAGGTATCTAGAGATGCGAGAGGCGCAAGGTGCGTTCTGGCAGAAGGTGCAGATCACGGATGCGAATGGTTTCACACATCTATTATTATACCGCATGGAGCAAACTGAACAGGGCTGGCGTATTGCGGGCGTTCAGATCCTGAAAGTACCCGGCGGCACAGCCTGATTTTCAGGAAAGGTGTTGCATGTTCAGCGTACGGTGGTCGCAGCGCGCCTTAAGACCTTGTTGATATTTCCCTGTATTCGGACCGGCCTCGTGCCGCGTTGGGATGCAATCAGACGGACGGAATTTGGCTGCAACGCCTTACCGGACCGGGGAAAGGGTTTTCTAGATGAACAAGGCGATTACCGACGGTTTAGTGTTGATGCCACCCGCTTTTGAGGCGGGGTTGGATGTCTATTCAAGCGGCGATGGCACGCCGGGATCCGATACATATGAAAACGCGTCAAACGGAGCATTCATAACTGCCGATCAGGATTTTGCGGGCGCGCTGGAAATGCTGAAAACGCAAAGCACGCAGCGGTTGAGGTACATGGGGCAAACGCCGCTTTTGCCAGGGTGTTACCTTCGTATTACGGCCAAGGTTAAGGCGATTAGTGGATCGTTTCCGACGGTCCGGATCGCGGGCTTTCCGGCATTCGGTAATGGGACTCTCGTTAGTGGTCTGTCTGAATTTGGGCCAGAGATCGTGCTGAGCAATTATGGCGAAGTGGTGGAAGTTAGCGCGATTGTTGGTGTGGGCCCGCGTGGCGGCGTTGATATGGTTTGGGGCTCAGAGCCGGTATACGGGCATTTTGGTATTGATCTGACCGGGCCGAATGGTGGAATCATCCGAGTAGATGATCTGATTATTGAAGATGTGACATCAGTCTTTCTGCGCGACATTATCTCGACGGTCGACGTTGTGGATTACGGCGCGGTCGGGGACGGCAGCACAGATAATACGACCGCTTTTGAAGCGGCCAACGCCGCCGCCGCAGGGCGCACCGTGCATATCCCGGCGGGGGTGTACCGGCTGAACAATAGTGTGACATTTGATAGCTTTACGCGGTTTGAAGGCACGGTAACGATGCCCGCTGAGGCGGTGCTGCTGCTGCGCCGCAACTTTGATTTGCCCAACTATATCGAGGCATTCGAGGACGAGGAACTGGCGTTTCGCAAGGCGTTTCAGGCATTGCTGACCAATTCGGATCACGAATCCCTCGACCTTGGGGGGCGCAAGGTGAATGTGACCGAGCCGATTGACATGCAGGCGGCGGTTCCGGGCAGGACGTTTTATGCGACGCGGCGCGTCATTCGGAATGGGCAACTGGAGGCGGCAAATAGTTCGGCATGGGACACGGATGTTGTGACGTCAGCAGCCACCTATTCGGCGTCGCAGGCGCGTACCTTAACCTCGGTGAGTAACATTGCAGCGGTGCCGGTGGGCGCGCTGGTGGAAGGAAACGGTGTCGGTCGCGAGATCTACGTGCGCTCCAAAAACGTCTCGACGGGTGAAGTTTTCTTGAATGCACCGCTCTATGATGCGGAAGGGACACAGAATTTCACATTCCGAAAGTTCAAGTATCTGATTGATTTCAGTGGTTTCAGTCAACTGAGTAAATTTGTGATGTCTGATATCGAGTTTCAATGCAACGGCCGGTGTTCTGGCATTATGCTGGCGATCTCGGGGTCTACTTT
Organism: Paracoccaceae bacterium; assembly: GCA_017854675.1. GTDB lineage: Bacteria > Pseudomonadota > Alphaproteobacteria > Rhodobacterales > Rhodobacteraceae > Sulfitobacter. The sequence continues at coordinate 4,462 of JAFMHE010000179.1, forward strand.
TCAGTTGCGCGACTGTTTTATCACACGGCCTGCCGATCGCGGTATGACGTCTATCGGCGGGGGGTGTCAGGGGATGTTCATTGACCGCTGTCAGTTCCTGTCCGCTGAGGATGCACTGGATGTGCCAGACAGACAAACGATTGGCTTTAATGCAAATGCCAACGATATCAAATTACGTGACAATCGCGCGACCCGCTTTCGACATTTTGGTATAATTGCCGGGCAGAACAACATCATTACCGGCAATCATTTTTTCCAAGGTGATAGCGTTGCGAATGGTGTGCGGTCAGCGGGGCTGATTCTGGCAACGACAAATACATCATCTGTTGTGGTGAATAATTATGTCGACAATTGTTTTATCGAATGGACGAACGAATTGGACCCCACGCCTGCGTTTTCTGGCGGGTTTTCGTTCAGCGCCCTAAGTGTGACGGACAACGTTTTTCTGTGCGGGGAGGCTGCGCCATGGTTCAGCTATCTTGTGGTGAAGCCATATGGTGCAGGGCATTTTTTGAATGGCCTTTCTGTCACGGGCAACCGGTTTCGCAGTATCAATGGTGTAATTGATCGCGTCGAGCGCGTGGATACGACATTTGCGGATCTTGATTTTTCCCGCACCAGGAACGTTGTGATGTCGGCCAATTCGTTCAACAATGTGACGACCCAAACAGAGAGCCCGGCGATCATAGATTTTTCACAAAACAGCAATGCGGACACGTGGTCGATTGACGCATCAGACATTCTGCCATTTGGAGGGCAACTGTTGGGCGTTGACGCAATCCAGCCTTTGGGCGCGCTGCGGAACCAAGCCAACGTTCGGCAGTATGCATTGCCTCATGCTGACCTGCGTCAGGGGACGAACCGGGATGCATTGCGTCTCGTCTGGCCTGAACCTGTACGCGGGCGTGTTGCGGCTACGGTGCGGGTTGATGCACGGTAAGAACTGTCGGGGCGCGCCTTACTGGCGCGCTCATTCCACGACGGGTGCGTGTTTTTGTGGCCGCCGCCCTAGAATTCATGCCATAACCCGAGCTTGAGTGATGTCTTTTTGATACTTTCGAGCGGGGTGACAAGGCCAAGCTGAATTTTCAGATACATGTTTTTTGGGCTGAAAACAACTGACGGTTCAAAGAAACCAAAGGTTTCGTCAGCTTGATTTGCGAGGTTCAACTGCACGATGCCTGTGATGAAATCTGAAAATTTGAGGCCGAGTGTGGTGTCAATTTTTGTGACATGATTATAGTCATTCAGATTCCAAAGGATACCGCTGTCGATGGTCGCCCAGCCACTTTTTCCACGAAACTGAACGCCGCGGCCCCATGAAAGACCTGTTTTAACGTGGGGGATCATGTTGCGTTTGGGACCGCCGTAGGTGCCACCGACACCAATTTCATAGGCATATTTATTGGAAGCATCAGAAGGGCCAAAGGCGCGGCGCAGGAATAATGTTCCGTAGCCAAGTTTCGCGCCCGTGTGTTTGCGCGAAAAACCCAGATCGAGGCCGATGGTTGAGGTCGGGGTGATGCCGAATTCGAAATATCCGGTACTGCGGGCATCAAGATCCGCGGAGGCACTGAACGAAAAGGAAGCAAATGAGCTTCCTTTTTCGCGCAACCATGGTCCTGCCCATGTGGCGGTAGCCATAAATTGGGCCAGGCAAAGGATGAAAATCAATCGAGTGAACATAAAATGCCTCCGTTCAGAGGACATTCGCTAAATGAGGTTAATAAAGCGTTACGCGATCAGTGATTGCGTCTTTTCTAGCTTCAATCGCTGATTACGTAGGCAGTCTCGAAGCTGGGGCGCGCGCTTGGGTGGTCGGGTCAATCTAGGTACCGGATTTTGCTGTGATCCCCAAAAACGTCTTCGTTTTTGGTTAGAGCTTTCCGCTAGATTTTCCTTGGCCGGGAGAGCAGCGGAAACACATAAAAGCATCGAAGTTCACGGACGCGCAGAAGGTGTTCATCATCAAGCAGTGTAAGGAAGGTACGACCGTTTCGGAGGTCTGCCGCAGGTCCGGGATCAGCCAGACAACGTACTTCAACTGGAAGAAGAAGTACGCGAGCATGCTGCCGACGGATATGAAGCGGCTTTGCGAGCTGGAAGACGAGATCAGAACCGATTGGCGGGTGTCGATCCTGAGGGCGTGCGCGGTTATCCGGTTCGACCCTTGCACGTATCGGTACAGGTTCCGTCTGCCCGATCAGACCGCGATTGAGCACCGGATCAAGGAGATTTGTCAGACCCGCGTGCGGTTTGGCTATCGTCGTGTTCATGTCCTGTTGCGGCGTGAGGGCTGGGAGAACAATGCGAAGAAGACCTATCACATTTACAAGGAGTTAGGCATCCAGTTGCGCAACAAGACACCCAAGCGGCGGGTGAAGACTAAGTTGCGCGAAGACCGCGAAGATACTGTCCACCCTAACGATGTCTGGGCGATGGATTTTGTCCATGATCAACTGGCAACAGGCCGCAAGATCCGGATACTGACGGTCGTCGACACATTCTCGCGCAATGTCGCGGCGCTAGACGCCAAGTTCAGCTACAAGCGCGAAGATGTGGTCATGGCGCTGGATCGTTCCTGCCGTCAGGTTGGTTATCCCAAGACGATCAGGGTCGACAATGGCGGCGAGTTCGTCTCGCGCGACATGGATTTGTGGGTGTATCAGGGGAACGAAACGCTCGACTTATGACACCCCGGAAAACCCGCTGATAACGCCTACATCGAGGCCTTCAACGGCAAGTTCCGTGCCAAGTGCATGAACGCGTATTGGTTCATGGGGCTTGAAGATACGGCCGAATAGTTGGAGGCATGGCCACTCCCATTGATTGCTGCGCAATCAACTGCCGGGCAGTGGTAGAGACCACAACGAAGAACGACCGCACAGCGCAATCAGAAACAAGGTCCCCGCGGCACTGATGACATTACCAGACGCATCCAGCCCGTCTGTGTGATCAAAG